>CALIJE010000171.1 GCA_938017825.1 uncultured Flavobacteriaceae bacterium | reverse complement strand
TTCAAAACATAGAGATTGTCATATTTTGGATGTTTCCCCACCAGAGGCCTTCTATCGGTCACTGTAGGCCTTATTCCTGCCAATTGGCCTACAATCTGATAGTCACAGTTCAAAAAACGCTCTAATTTCTCCTGTAATTCGATTTTAGCCGCTTTGGTTGGTGCATTGACCACATCTTTCCATTTGTATGTGGCTCCTACCCTATAATGATCAGTACCCTCGGGTATCAAAAAAATTCCGGCTTTTATGGCCTTTGATTCGTTTAAATCGGGAGCTTTGATCATAAGGTATTCTCCCTTGGTGCCCGTGAGTGGTAGATACTTGAAATACGGATTTTGTTTTATTCCAAAACCTTCTGCAAAAAGTATACGCTTTGTACTCATTTCGCCATAAGTTATGCCATTTTTTGTGATTGTCATTCGATCAAAGTCAAAGGTCTCGGAAATCAAATTTCTACTTTTGGCCAAATGCTGCTCATAGGACGAGATCATTTTGGAAACTGCAATTTTTCCAGTGCCCAGGACTTCGCCAAAACCAAAAGGCGCGTTGACTCCTGGATTTTGGTCTGTATGGATTTGAGTGGATAAATAGGGCCCTAATTTACTTTTGTCCGCAGCTTCGAACCATAAATTCTGTTCTTCGATCGATGCAAAGCGGCGCATAACCCGTAAGCTGTCATGTAGCGAGGTATTGAATTTCTTTTCGAGGCGTTCGTAAAACGGTAGCGTTTCGGCCAATTGCTCTGGAGCTTTCCAAGCCATGGAAAACCGCTTTAAGATTACAGGGTTGTACATTCCGCCTGAAACTTTTGAAGCTTGCTGGGAACTATCGTTGACCACGGCAAAAGTCTTTCCGTTCCGTTCCAAGGTTTCGCAAAAAGATACTCCGGCAAGGCCCAACCCAACAACGAGATAATCTATCATACCGCAAAGGTAGGTATTCAGAAACAGGGTCACGACTTCATCTCGCCATAGGGTACAAAAAAAGCCCCGACATTTCTATCGGGACTCTTAACTGTTTTGAATTGGAATTTTTCGGTAGACTTAGTACGCCCACATATCTTGTTCTCTATCTCGGATAACCTCTTTGATTCGTTTGGCTTCCAATAATTGAAACAAGGCATTGTCTGCAATATAGTCATTGACCCTACGGTCACCATGTACATTATCTTCTCTATATATGACTCCGTTGAACCTACGTGCATTCAGCAACATATCAAAAGATATGGGTTGTGCGGAGTTTCTTTGGTTGAATACCTTTGCATCATGCAAGATTTGTCTTGCCGATGGGTACCATACCCAGAACAACTCTACTTTGGCATCTGCAGGATCCATAGATTCGTCATCGATAAAGTTAACATCCGGTGCAACTGGTGCAATACCTTGCAAACGGTATTTTAATTCTCCCTGACGCTTGTCAAAGTACCAAATACCTTTGATACGATATTCTTCAATATCGGCAGCACCAAGATCTCTTTCGGTAATGAACTCAGGAGACAATTCCTCACCAGCATTGATCTGCTCGTAACCGTACTCCAGAGTATCAACAGCCCTTAGGGTTGCCTCAAGATCTTTGAAATTTCTTTTTTCGGTAAAGTAAGAGTCAACGTAAACGTCTTCTAACTTACCGTTCTTAATGTTCTTTAAAAGTACATCGTACAATGAACGTCTATCTGCACCGATATCGATTGTATCGGTTGGGTAGTACAATGGGAAATTTACACGTTCATCCAAATCGATCGTTTCCCAAACGGTCTTTGACCAAAGGATATCCCTATCGTCAACATAACCATATTCTAAAGGAGCATCATTATCCAAGGCCTTCTGGGCTTCGGTCTTCTTGCCAATCTCTTCTGGCTTTTTAGCGTTCAATACGTTCGCTTGGGCCAAAATTGAAGCTGGCAATAAAGCAAGTACTCCAATCAATAAAACATTTTTCCAATTCATGTTTAAAAATTTAAATAACCGAACGGCTTCACAGCCGTTCGGTATATACTTAGTATTAATTTGTCAATTCAATGATTACAGGAGATACTTTTTTCAATTTGTATCCCTTGTTATTTGAGATGTATGCATTGATATCAAAAATCTGTACAGTGCTACCTCTCTTAGCACGTTTCAATGCTGATTTAGCTCTTGAATCCAATCTGCTACCTGAAACACTTACGGTAGGCTGACCAGGTGCTTTGAATTTGAATCCACTAACCTTAAGGTTCAGGTCAAAGTCAAAGTCTTCCAACATTGCACCGATAGATCCGATTTCAACATTCTTACGAGGCAACTTAACGCTACCTGTTTGCTTGCTGATCGATCCAGAAGGTCTTGGAATATCCTTAATTCTGAACTCAGATTTAGATGATACACGCTGACCATCCGGCAATGTACCAGAGGCAGTGATCGTAACATTTCTACCTTTTCCAGGGTTCATTACATACTTGCTACCACTAACTTTCTTAAGTCCGGAAGCAGATGCACTAACTTTGTTGTTAGGGATTCCTGGGATAGAGATAGACATTGGGTTCGATACTCCACGATATACAACGTTCATCTTATCGGCCGCTATCAAAGCTGCATTAGGCTTAGAGATAGTGGCAAAAGAGTTCTTAACAGGAACTTCGATTTCCTCACCATCTTGCTTAAAGAACATTGTACCAGCAATTTCATGGTCACCAGCACTTCCAGAACCGATCATCATTTTGATACCACCGGCTTCGATCTTATAATCTTTGCCTTCAGTAAGCTTGCGCCCGTCAAAAGTCAATTCAGCTCTAACTGGTGTAGATGAATTATCAGTTTTGCTAATGATAATTTTACCGTCATACTTCTCACCAGCATAATATGCTGACTTCTTTGCGAAAAGAGAAGTGGCAAAATTCTTCAAAGAAACTTGATTTGTCAACTCACCTTCCAACATCGATTTTAAAGCATCTTGTTGTGTGGCCTTGACATCAGCTTGCAACTGGGTAATTTTGGTAATTGCAGCTACTAGAGGTACTCTTTCGTAGTGGTAGTTCAACCAGTCTTCCTTAGTATTATCCCTCTTGGTAACTTTCCCGTTTTCATCGCCAGTTGCGAATCGTGCTTTAACAGCAGATGCAACATCGGCTCTTTTAGGGCCAAGAATTTTAGTTACATTGTTTCTATAGTCAATGATTCTCTGCAAGAAATTCTGTCCTTCTTCGGTGACTTTGTCTCCTCCGAAAAACTCTTGATCCAAGAAATCAGACTTATCCATCGTTTCGTAATCCTTTGTATCCTTTACGCCTTCGACCATTCTTGTCTTAAGGTCTTGAAGATAGGCAGTATACTCTGCAGACATCTCATTAATTTGAACTGCCTTGTCGTATAGTTTACCATACTTCTCTGGATCTTCGGATTTTTTAGTATCCAAACTTTCCAAGAACGCTACGTTGTTCTGATCAGTTTGAATATTGGTGGCTTCTAGCTTTTCGTTCATTACTCCGAAAGCGGCTAAAACCTCTTTTCCTATGTTTAATGCCAACATCGCGATGAAAACCAAATACATAAGGTTGATCATCTTCTGACGTGGTGACTGTTTTCCTCCTGCCATGTTTTCTAATTAGTTTTTAATTGTTAATTTGATTTGGGTATACTAATTAGCTTTTTGTCATTGCAGAAAGCATTCCACCGTAAACACCGTTCAAAGAAGAAAGGTTGGTAGCTAAAGATTCCATTTGGTCTTTAAGAGCAGATGCATTCTGAACTACTTCTTCGTTTACAGAAGCTTGTTTGCTTGCACTCTCTAATTGCACTTTATAAAGGCTGTTCAAAGACTCCATTTGAGAAGCGGCCTGAATCATTTCATCAGAATACTTGCGCGTAGACTCCATAGCATCTACTGTAGGAGCGATACCTTTGGCAGCACCTTCAAAGTTCTTGATGCTATCACCAAGGCTAGACATTAAGTTGGCATCTACACCAGCTTCTCTCAACATGTCGTCCAATTTGGCAGACAAAGAAGTTTCAGCTTGTTTGATTTCAGCAAGTTCGTTGCTTTTTCCACTAGATACACCATCAGCTAATTCTGGGTACACCAAAGACCAATCGTACTCGTCATCTACTGGTTCGAATGCACTGATTGCAAAAATAAGTGCTTCGGTAATAAGACCTATAGCGAGCAGAACACCACCATTAAGTGGTCCCAACTCCCAGTGAAGGATCTTGAACAATGCACCGATAATTACTACCGACGCTCCAAGGCCGTAGGCCATGTTGAATAATTTTTTTGTTGATTTTGACTGTGCCATAATTTAAGATTTAATTTTAGGTTTAATGTTAATAATAAAATTTGGTTTTCGTTTGTCCCGAACCACCGGGATATGTTGATTTAAAATTTGATTTATTTATATCGGATTAAAGTCCATTTCCATTGGTGGAATCTTCCTCGCCCATGTAATCTTGAACGGTTCTAAATCCTACATAGCTACGGGCCGAATCGGCATACTCATAATCTCTCGTACTTACCTGCAAGAAATAAGCAACATCTTTCCAAGAACCACCTCGGATAACTTTTCTAGAATTGGCGCCATCGCCACCGTTAGGGTTCATCGTAGAAACATAGTCATAAGAACTGGGGTCGTAACTAGAATTTGTCCACTCAGATACATTACCTGCCATGTTGTAAAGGTTAAAATCATTTGGTTCATACGACTTCGCCTCTACAGTATACAGGGCCGCATCCGCAGCATAGTCTCCTCGTTGTGGCTTAAAGTTCGCCATGAAACAACCAGTATCACTAATAACATAAGGTCCACCCCATGGGTAAGTACCACCTTCGATACCACCACGAGCGGCATATTCCCACTCCGCTTCGGTCGGCAATCTGAATTTGTTTACAAATTGCTTACCTCTACTTTTTTGATCGTCGTTCTTGAACTTCGTTCTCCAGTTACAGAAAGCTTGCGCCTGTTTCCAGTTCACACCCACAACAGGATAATCGCTATATGCATCATGCCAAAAATAGTCGTTGTGCATTGGCTCGTTGTACGAGTATTCGAAATCTCGAATCCAAACAGTAGTATCTGGATATATTTCTAATTCTTCCTTACGGATAAAATCTTTTCTACTGCCTGATTGAGATCGTGCAGCAGCTTCGATATCCATCCAATTGTATTTGTACTTTAATTTGGTGACATCTATGGTACGTTGACCATTATACGATTCTTCTTCAGGAATGTACAACGAATCCATCACCTCGACATAATACTCGTCTGGGTAATCGTTGACATCCAAGATTAATTCTTCATCCCTGCTCAACGGACGGTTATCAAAATCCATATAGTTATCGGCCATATATTTTTGATAAGCAGACATATCTGTCGTGTCGGTATCTTTGTAGGCGTAATCTCCAATACCACCATCTTCAGCAGACAAGCCAAGCTCATCAGCAAGAATCGCCAAGCGCGTTCTTATAACCGAGTCTTGTACCCATTCCACAAATTGGCGGTACTCACTATTGGTGATTTCGGTATCGTCCATATAGAAAGATCGCACCGTTACCGTCTTGGTAGGTGCATTGAGCGTTTTGGCCTGATCTTCTTCAGATTTACCCATAATGAAAGCACCACGAGGTATCAGTTCCATTCCATAAGGTTTTTCCGGATACCACTTTTTTCCTTGGGCTCCGACTAGCTCTCCTTTTGTTTTAGACCCACAACTTGTGAGTAAAAAAACAAACGCTATAGATGACAACAATAGCTTTTTCATACTTTAGGTTAAATTTCGATTCTGGTTATAAACTACGAATACAATTATTTTATTCTACATTCTAAAACTGTGTTTTGATCAAAATATTGTATTCAAGGCGATTATACTCTAAAAAAAATTGAATTAATTAAAGCCTTTCCTGTACGCCTTATACCACCTGTCGGGAATGTTCTGATCGCAAGCGTCTAAATAGTCCTTTTCAGTGCAGGGTAATAACGTCGCCTTATGCAGTTTAGTATGTGAAGTTAAGACTGAAGGCACCTCTACCCACCATCTTTCTGAAAGATGGCTTTTGAAAAAAACAAGTTGTTCGCTTTCAGTTGGCACGGTATACCTGGTATAATCTTTATTTTCGGCGGTTGGAAGCTCTACCACACTAAAATTGAGGCCCTCTATAAAATACCAAATTATTTGTGCCATCAATTGGCAACTTTGGTTGGAATTTTCCATTTCATATATACCGAAAGCGCGTACCCTTTCACTAAGGCCCGCATATCGCGCAATGGCACAAATTTCTTTTCCATCAAAACCATTGGGTGAAAAACTATTGGAATAGCCAATTTCCGCCGATCTAATAGCGCGGGCATCCAAGCTAACCATATGTGCGTTTCTTAAGACAGGTTCTGCCAATTTGATGTCTTTGGAAACCTCACCTAGGCGATAGGCATCAAAGAACAAGCGATCCATTAAATCCAGTTCCTCTTGAGCATTAAAATAGCTTTGATAACCAATGTTAGAAAAATTGAACAGATTGTTAGGTTTTTCTGTTATGATTTTACTCATATAGGAGTGCGAGGAAATCAATTCGTCCTCTATACCAAAATCAAAACGGCTATCGACCGAGACAATGTTGATCATATCATATAGGCCATCGAACGCTCTATAAACCGGATAGGTAATATCTTGGGTAGCACCAATAATTATTGGAATAATATTTTCTTCGAGCAAACCCGCAATTATTTCCTTCACGACGAAATAGGTGTCTTCTACAGTTTCCCCCTCCTCTATATCGCCCATGTCTATGATATTCGTAGACCAATTGCCCATCATCAACTTGTGCAATTGCATGCGTATGGCGGAAACATCAAGTTTTTCGATTTTCTTTTCGTAGGCATTTCGCGATTCTTTTACCCCGACTATCGCCACTGAGGCATTTGCCAATACTGGCAATCCCTTTTTTTGGGTATGCATGTAGATATTCTTGCCAAGTGCCTGTGGAGTCAGCAATTCACAATGCGCCAAGACCTTGTCTTCAACTGGAACTAAAAAATCAAATGCCATTTGGGGTAATTGGTTGTTTGATTAGGTATAAGAAAAGTGTTGATTTTATTTTTTCTTTGTTTTCGCCTTTGTCTTTTTCTTTTTCTTGGGGGTCTTCTTTTCAATCAAAGCTTTAGCCTCTTCCAACCCCATGCCAGCAGCATCAACCGTTTTGGCCAGTTCTACCTTTATCTTTCCTTTGATAATGTTATGACGGCCCCATCTCGCTTTCTCGATTCGGATGCCTTCCTCTTCCCAGTTCTGAACGACTTTGTCTATTTCTTTCTGCTTTTTGATTTCGATCAGCTCTACTATATTATCCTGTGTTAGGTTATCGAAATCATACTTTTTATTGACATTGATAAACATCCCGTCCCACTTGATAAATGGTCCGAAGCGACCGGTTCCCTTTGTAACATCCTTGCCCTCATAAGAGGAAATTGGTGCATCGGCCTTCTCCTTTTCAATAATCAATTCTGTTGCTCTAGTTATATCAACATCAAAAGCACTTTCGCCTTTGGCAAGGGATACGAACTTTTTCCCATACCGCACATATGGCCCATAGCGGCCAACATTTGCCTCAACTTCTTCCCCTTTGTATTCGCCCAGCTTTCGCGGTAAGGTAAATAACTCCATTGCCTCTTCGTAGGTAATGGTATTTAAAGATTGGTCGGGCAATAGACTGGCAAATTTTGGTTTCTCCTCCTCTTCTACCGTTCCTATTTGAACCATAGGGCCGAACCTACCCAAGCGCACAGAAACCTGTCGGCCAGACTTTGGGTCCTTACCCAATACTCTTTCACCACTTGCCCGTTCAGCATTTTCCTCAACATCTTTTACGTTGGGGTGAAAATCTTTGTAAAAGTTTTTCATCATTTTACGCCAATCTTCTGAGCCTTCGGCAATCTCGTCAAAACTCTCTTCTACTTTAGCCGTAAAATTATAGTCCAAAATATGTTCAAAATTACTGACCAAAAAGTCGTTCACGATCATTCCAATATCGGTGGGGACTAATTTACCTTTGTCAGAACCAATGGTTTCACTCAATTGCTTTTCAACCAATTTCTCGGCCTCCAACAGCAATTGAACATATTTTCTTTCGGTACCTTCAACCGTTCCCTTTTCAACATAGCCCCTGTTTTGTATCGTTGAGATCGTAGGAGCGTAAGTAGATGGTCTTCCAATGCCCAATTCCTCCAATTTCTTTACTAATGATGCTTCGGTAAAGCGATAAGGAGGCCTGGAAAAGCGTTCGGTAGCCGTGATAAAATTATTCGATAAAGATTCGCCGACCTGCATAGCCGGAAGCATTCCTTCCTGCTCTTCGGCAGCATCCTCTTCATCAATTCCTTCCATATAAACCTTCAAAAAACCATCGAACTTGATCACTTCTCCGTTCGCAGAGAATTCTTCGTCATGGGTGTTCGCTTTGATTTTCACATTGGTGCGCTCCAATTGTGCGTCGCTCATTTGCGACGCAATCGCCCTTTTCCAAATGAGCTCGTATAATTTCTGCTGATCCCGTTCCAATGAAGGGGAATGCATGGCCATGTTTGTGGGACGAATAGCTTCGTGAGCCTCTTGAGCACCTTTTGATTTTCCTTTAAAATTTCGAACGGTATGGTACTTTTCACCATAATTATCGATGATGGCTTCTTTCGCCGCATTGATTGCTTCACTAGACAGATTTACACTATCTGTTCGCATATATGTAATAAGGCCGGCTTCATATAGGCGCTGGGCAACCTGCATGGTACGGCCAACAGAAAAATATAACTTACGCGACGCTTCTTGTTGCATGGTAGACGTCGTAAACGGTGCCGATGGAGACTTCTTTGCGGGTTTCTTATCAAGACTGCCTACCGAAAAACCCGCTCCGATGTTCGTATTCAAAAATTCCTCTGCTTCTTTTTTTGAAGGGAAGGTCTTGTTCATTTTGGCACTGAAGAGGGCGCCGGCATTTGTCTTGAATTGTGCCACAATCTTGAAAGAGGGCACAGGGGTAAAACCTTCAATTTTTCGTTCGCGCTCTACGATCAAACGAACAGCCACCGACTGCACCCTACCAGCCGAAAGACCCGGCTTAATTTTTTTCCAAAGTACAGGTGACAATTGATACCCAACTAAACGGTCCAATACACGTCTTGCTTGTTGGGCATTGACCAAATCATAATTGATCTCACGAGGATTGGCAATTGCTTTTTGAATGGCATTCTTGGTAATAGAGTTGAAAACGATACGTCTTGTTTTCTCTTTCTCCAATTTTAGGGTTTCGGCCAAGTGCCATGAAATGGCCTCCCCCTCTCGGTCCTCATCACTGGCCAACCAAATGATATCTGCTTTTTTGGCAAGATCTTTTAGCTTTTTTACCAGGGCCTTCTTATCATCGTCAACTATATATTTGGGACTAAAATCATTTTCAACATCAACCCCGAGTTCCTTGGAAGGCAAATCGGCAATATGCCCAAAACTAGACTCCACTTTAAAATCTTTCCCTAAGAATTTCTCAATTGTTTTCGCCTTTGCGGGCGACTCTACTATTACCAGATTCTTGGCCATGTATCATTTTTTGATTGGACAAAAGTAGTTGAATTTTTTAATTTGAAACTATACCTTATATATATGTATAAAAAAACGTTCCTTTAAAAAGGAACGTTTTAGCTAAATATCAGTAGTCTATTTAGAACGCGACACGCATCCTGAATTCATCTTAATCGAGCACGAAGGTGCTGATGTGTTCTATACTATCCTCAACGTATTTGTATTGATACAATACCTTGTCACCTATCATTAATAGCGTACCTGGAAGTGGAATTACATCAAAAACCTGAATATCCTCAAAATGATTCAAGAGTGTTAAGTTGGGCGCTTGGCTCTTGTCGTACACCTTTAATCCTGCAGAACCATCACTTACAAAGAGGAAGTCATTTTTTACTCCAAGCCCATAGGGTTCAACCATCGGATAGATGACTTCGAGTTCTGGCGATGTCAAATCAGCCACATTAATAACATACAAACCACTTTCAATACTACCACATAGATTGCCACCTCTTAAAGTCACATAGGCAAACTCCCCATCAACCACCACCGGATCACAAGCCGTACCATGTTGAAATTCAGAAAGCAAAGTTGGCGTTGCCGGT
Source organism: uncultured Flavobacteriaceae bacterium (assembly GCA_938017825.1). GTDB lineage: Bacteria > Bacteroidota > Bacteroidia > Flavobacteriales > Flavobacteriaceae > Pelagihabitans. The sequence continues at coordinate 11,218 of CALIJE010000171.1, read as the reverse complement.
GAAGTAATATCATAAATGTACATTCCCCTCTGACCTCCAATAAAAAGAGCATCGCCCTGATTGAATATGGTTTCGATGTCCCATCCAATATTTACATCATCCAATGTTTGGGGGGCATCCAAATTCGAAATATCAAATACGTTCAAATCGGAATAGTCAACAACATACAAATAATCATCAACGATCTTGAAGCGGGCCAAGGATCCTCCCTGACCACTGGTCGGGGCCTGCGGTGCTCCATTTGAAAAGGCATCATTCTCATATAAGGTATAGCGTTCTTCGAATTCAGAAACCAGGCGTCTCTCGGTAGCCACTTGCCATCCCGTAATCACCTCGTTTTGGTAATCGTATTGGCTCGTCTCATAAAAATCGGCCTGTGGTGTTTCTACACCTTCTACCCAATACCCGTAGTTTTCATAAATAGCATTCTCTAGCCTGTTGCTAAGCTGAATATTAGCCACGTTGGAAATATCAAAAACCACCAAGTCACCATAACTATCAGCAAACAATCTATTGTTCTTAATAGAAACATCGTTATTTCCATCAATTTTAATAAAGGCCACATTTTGTGGCAAATTCGGGTCGCTATTGTCGATTACATGAATACCCTTGTTCACATCATTGATAAATATATAGTTCTGATAGGCATATATCTTCCCCGATTGGGTTATTTCAATTGGAGTCGTTACATCAACAGCATTTGCCTTAAATTCGGCAAGACTCATTGTCAATGGTCGGGCAACCTGGTAATAATCAAACTGTTCATCGTTGTCATTACAGGATAAAAGGGCAAAAACAGATACAAAACATAGTAATAAAAGGGCCTTTTTCATATTTTTTTGATATTGGGTTTACACCGAATAGATACTCAAAGTTAAACAAAGTTGCGTTGAATAAGCTTTTTTTTGGGAGTACGGCAATATTGATGACATCGGAAAAACTAATAGTTTTGATACAAGGTCGTCACAATTTGACTCCCCTTGCTACCAAAGTTAAGTCGCGCCAATTCGCGCTCTTGTTTCGACTTAAATGAAAAAGGAGGTGCAGAAATAATTACCCCGCTTGCCTTGGCCAAACGAGTACCTTGACCGGTAAGTTTATCCTTATTAGGGTTGAATTTACCCCCCGGCACATGCTCGGTAACAATGATATACCTGTATGCCGTTAATTTACCTAAAACCTTCGTGATGTCTGCATTTGATAAATGTTGAAGTACCTGTCTTACAAGAACACAATCTCCCTCGGGCAGCGGGTCGTCGACAATGTTCAAACATCTAAATTCCAAATTGTCCTTTACATAGCTAGCCTCGTTGCGAGCAATCAATTCAGCTACGATGTCAACACCAACATAGTGCGATGCATGACCCACTAACTGTTTCCCCACGTTAAAATCACCACAACCCAGGTCTACTATCGAAAGTCTTTCTTCAAACGTCTTTAGAAAATCGGTGATAGTTGAAATATAAGGGTTTACGATATCAGAGGCATGGGAACCGATTCCTGAATAAAAATCATGCTTTTTTCCGCCCCACCTTTTTTCTTTATAAATCGTATTCATGACCTCTTTGACAGAACGATTTTCACCAGTTTCCAATACTCCTTTTCCAGGAGTTCCAAAGGGGTTCAAAAAAGAGAATAGTCGTTTTAACATAGTTGGTTTGGTGTAAGTAGGGTATCACAAAGTTATTCAAATAAAGCGCCAATATGAAAATCACATCAAATTCAAAGGCCAAGGTGCCTCTAAACTCTTCGATTTTTTTACTGTCAATTTGTCATAAACATGGATTTAGTACTATCTTTGCCCTCCCCATAAGACCAAGAAGTACAATGGAAAAAATAATAGACGAATCGGTTCAGGGAACTTCGCTTTCCATGGAAAAAAACATCAAGAATAACCGCAAGCTTTATATTGAAAGCTATGGGTGTCAAATGAATTTTTCCGATAGTGAAATCGTTGCTTCCATATTGGCAAACGAAGGTTTCAACACTACAGAAACCCTAGAGGATGCCGATTTGGTCTTGGTAAATACCTGCTCAATTCGCGAGAAGGCAGAGCTTACCGTGCGCAAACGTTTAGAGAAGTTCAATGCGATCAAAAAAGACAGGCCCCATATGAAGGTAGGTGTTCTTGGTTGTATGGCAGAACGTCTAAAAAGCAAGCTGCTCGAAGAGGAAAAAATTGTTGATATGGTCGTAGGGCCAGATGCCTACAAAGACCTGCCAAACCTCATTCAAGAAATTGATGAAGGGCGCAATGCTGTAAATGTTATTCTATCTAAAGAAGAAACGTATGGTGATGTAGCCCCTGTTCGCCTAAATAGCAACGGCGTTACGGCTTTTGTGAGCATCACCCGAGGTTGTGATAATATGTGTACCTTTTGCGTAGTGCCATTTACCAGAGGTCGTGAACGCAGCAGAGACCCGCAATCGGTCATCAGCGAGATCAATGACCTTTGGCAAAAAGGTTTCAAGGAAGTAACTTTGCTCGGCCAAAACGTAGACAGTTATCTGTGGTATGGTGGTGGCCTAAAAAAGGGCTTCGAGAAAGCGACCGAAATGCAAAAGGCTACTGCCGTAAATTTTGCACAATTGTTGGAATTGGCGGCGCAGGCACAACCTAGAATGCGATTTCGATTTTCAACCTCCAATCCTCAAGATATGACTTTGGATGTGATTCATGTCATGGCCAAATACGATAATATCTGTAATTACATACACCTACCAGTGCAAAGTGGGAGTAATCGAATTCTAAAGGCCATGAACCGTCTTCATACCCGTGAAGAATATTTTGAATTGGTAGACAATATCTTTAAGATTATTCCTGATTGTGCTATTTCGCAAGACATGATAACAGGATTTCCTACGGAAACCGAAGAGGACCATCAGGATACCTTATCACTAATGGAGTATGTGAAATACGATTACGGTTTCATGTTCGCCTATTCAGAGAGACCAGGTACCATGGCTGCTCGCAAATTGGATGATGACATTCCAAACGATATCAAAAAAAGAAGATTGGCCGAAATCATCGCCCTGCAGCGCACACACTGTCAGTTTAGGACAGAGCAGCATGTTGGAAAAATTCAAGAAGTGTTGATCGAAGGCACCTCTAAAAAATCTGACGCTCACTGGATGGGCCGTAACTCCCAAAATACCGTGGCCGTTTTTCCGAAGGAGAACTATAAGAAAGGTGATTTCGTAATGGTTAAAATGACCAATTGTACCTCTGCAACCTTGATCGGTGAAGCAGTTGGATATTCAGAAAATCAATAAATATGGAATCTATACAATCCATAAAACAACGTTTTGAAATTATAGGGAACGACCCTAAACTTAACCGTGCTTTAGAAAAAGCAATGCAAGTTGCACCCACTGATATTTCTGTATTGGTCACAGGCGAAAGCGGGGTGGGTAAAGAATCGATTCCCAAGATCATTCATTCGTTATCGCATAGAAAACACGCAAAATACATAGCCGTGAATTGCGGCGCCATCCCCGAAGGCACCATTGACAGTGAACTTTTCGGACATGAAAAAGGAGCCTTTACCGGAGCAACACAAACTCGAAGAGGATATTTTGAAGTAGCTGATGGCGGTACTATATTTTTGGATGAAGTAGGTGAACTCCCCTTGACCACCCAGGTTCGGTTATTACGGGTATTGGAAAATGGTGAGTTTCTCAAAGTAGGATCATCACAAAGCCAAAAAACCGATGTTCGTATAGTAGCTGCCACAAATGTGAATATGTTCGAGGCCATTAAAAAAGAAAAATTCCGTGAAGATCTATACTATAGACTGAGCACGGTCGAAATCAACATTCCTCCATTGCGAGAACGCAAGGATGATATTCATTTGCTGTTTCGAAAATTCGCATCTGATTTTGGGCAAAAGTACAAAATGCCCACCATAAGATTACAGGAAGATGCCATTCAGTTGTTATTAAAATACAGATGGCCGGGCAATATTCGTCAACTGCGTAATATCGCAGAGCAAATTTCGGTTCTGGAAGCTCGGAGAAATATCGATCTGGCATCCTTAAATAGCTACTTGCCCGTAGCAGGAGATTCTAATCTTCCCGCAGTCGTCGGACCAAAAGGAAAAGAGAGCGACTTTAGCACAGAACGTGAAATACTGTATAAGGTCTTATTCGATATGAAGGGAGACTTGAACGACCTTAAAAAATTAACATTGGAATTGTTAAAGAACAACGACACCGAAAAAGTTCAGGAAGAAAACGAGGGCCTAATTCAAAAAATTTACGGTGACAATGGTGAAACTGTTCAGCAAGATGCACATGAGGCTCTTGAAGTTTTACATCTTCCACCCGAACCCAAAGAAGAAAAACCCATTTATACGACTCCTGTAGTCGATGACAAATATCACTTTGCAGAAGAAATTGAAGAAGAAGAGACCCTCTCCTTACAGGAAAAAGAGATCGAACTCATCAAAAAATCACTGGAACGAAACCGAGGTAAACGTAAAGCGGCAGCGGCCGAATTGGGCATTTCAGAGCGCACACTGTACCGAAAAATCAAACAATACGATCTGTAGGCTTATTAAAATTTTGATAAAGCGTACCATAAATTTGTAATTGGAAATTCTGAGTTTGATATTTGACGTAAACAAACCCTTTTGAAACAAGTAAAGTATAGCATCATTGTATTTGTAGTGGCGATTTTGACCAATGGCTGCGGCATTTATAATTTTACCGGCGGTAATCCGGGAACGGCTGAAACATTTCAAGTCAACTACTTTCAAAACTATGCCAGCCAAAGTCCGGGCTCAACATTTGAACCAGGCATGGATCGTGATTTCACCTTGGCGCTTCAAGATAGAATTCAAAATCAGTCTAGTCTTACCTTAGTCAATAATGGCACGGCAGACTTGCTCTATGAAGGTGAGATCGTAGAATATCGTATTTCCCCTATGACCGCAACTGCCGCTCAGAATGCAGCCCAAAACAGACTAACGATCGGGGTAAAAGTGCGTTTTTATAACAATACAAAAGAAGATGCCGATTTTGACCAGCGCTTTTCATTTTTCTTTGACTATCCTGCGGCCCAGCAATTAGCCGCAGTAAAAACCGAAGCACACGACATAATTTTTGAACGAATTACACAGGATATCTTTAATGCCTCACTTGCCGATTGGTAACCAAATTAACAACTGAGGTTTGCAGATAATCAAAATTAAAAATGAATGTAACCGATTTTTCCCAGCTCTTACAACATCCCAACAGGGTTACCTCTAGTGAGCAGACCGATCAATTGGCCGATGTGCTAATAACGTACCCCTATTTTCAGGCGGCACGGGCGTTACATTTAAAAGGCCTTAAGAACGGTAACAGTTTTAAATACAATGATGCACTGAAGAGGACCGCGGCCCATACGACCGACAGGGATATACTCTTCGACTATATAACCTCAAAGGAGTTTCTACAAAATTTAGTAGCAGATGAGATTTCTGGTAAGGCCAAGCCGATTTCCGAAATAGAAACCGCTTCAGAGGAACTAATCGTGGAACCGCCTGTTCTCATTGGGGATTCTGAATCGAAGCCCTTACCTCAAACTGTACAAGATGCAGAGGATATTCTAGACCCCAAACTTTTTGTTTCCAAGCATCCAGATCAACCATCGGTTGCGCATGAAACATTAGAAATTGGAGCGCCATTACCTTTTACCAAAAAAGAAAAACACTCATTTAGCGAATGGCTGCAACTAGCCTCCCTTAAAGTCATCAAACGAAAAGACAAATACCAAAGCGGTGACGATTTAGAACCGATTGAATTTCCATTGGCAGAGCATAGCCAAAAGGACAAAAAATTTGAACTCATAGACAAATTCCTTGAAGGCAACCCGAAAATAGAACCCATAAAAGACGCTCCAAAAATTGACATTTCATCTTCAATGAAATTCGATAAAAAGGAGATGATGACCGAGACTCTGGCACGGGTATATTTAGAGCAAAAAAAGTACAAGAAAGCCCTGCAGGCCTACAAAATATTAAGTTTGAAATATCCGGAAAAAAGTGGTTTCTTTGCAGACCGAATTAAAGCGGTGAAAAAAATTCAAAAAGAAAACTCTTAAGCAATATGAGCACGTTTACAATTTTTTTGATTCTTATAATCGTTGTTTGTTTCTTACTTGTTTTGGTCATCATGGTTCAAAACCCTAAGGGTGGCGGATTATCCTCCTCTTTTGGTGGCGGTGGCAGTCAAATAGTAGGTGGCGTCAAAAAAACAGGTGATTTTCTAGATAAAAGTACATGGACGTTAGGCGCTTTGTTGGTATTGCTGATTGTGGCATCCAACGTTGCGGTACCAGGACAGTTCGGCAATGGTGATTCAAAACTGTTAAACGGTGATGGTATTGAAACCACTATTCCTGATGAGATACCAACCGATATTCCGGATGCGGCTCCAGCCGATGGCGCTGTGATTCCTACTCCGGTTGAAAATGAGCCTGTTCCCCAGGATAGCACTAACTAATATCGTTTTTAAAACATATTGAATGCCAGCCCAAATGACAAGCTGGCATTTTTGTTTTTACAATGTGTCAGTTTTTTGGCAATGGCATAATTTCTGTCATTAGGATTACAAATTTTAAATTTCAACTAAAAACTATAGAAAATGGCTAAAGTAAGTATCAAACCATTGGCAGACAGAGTTCTCATCGAACCAATGGCAGCTGAAACCAAGACCGCCTCAGGTATTTATATTCCTGATACGGCAAAAGAAAAACCACAAAAAGGCAAGGTCGTTGCTGTAGGTCCTGGAACAAAAGATGAAAAAATAAGCGTCAAGGTAGGCGACAAGGTCATCTACGAAAAATTTGGTGGAACCGAGCTCAAATGGGAAGGCAAGGACTACCTGATGATGCAAGAGAAGTACGTTATTGCGATTATATAATTCAGCAGCAAATTCCGAAAAAACTAAACCCAATTACCTATTTAAGATTCCAGTCGTACTTCGGAAACGAGATATGGTGATTTGGAAAATAATATAAAACTCAAAATTTATTATGGCAAAAGATATAAAATTCGACGTTGATGCACGCGATGGCCTCCGAAGAGGGGTAGATGCATTGGCAAATGCAGTGAAAGTTACATTGGGGCCTAAAGGCCGAAATGTAATCATTAGCAAATCTTTCGGTGCACCACAGGTAACCAAAGACGGTGTTACCGTGGCAAAGGAAATTGAATTGGCAGATCCATTAGAGAACATGGGAGCACAAATGGTAAAGGAAGTTGCTTCAAAAACAAATGATTTGGCAGGTGATGGTACCACTACGGCCACCGTTTTGGCACAATCAATTGTAAAGGAAGGACTCAAAAATGTTGCCGCTGGTGCCAACCCAATGGATTTGAAAAGAGGTATTGATAAGGCCGTTGAAGCTATCGTTCAAAATCTTGCAAAACAATCTAAAAAAGTAGGCGATGCGGCCGAAAAAATAAAACAAGTAGCATCGATCTCTGCCAATAATGACGAGAATATTGGTGATTTGATCGCTCAGGCTTTCAGCAAGGTAGGTAAAGAAGGGGTGATCACCGTGGAAGAGGCAAAAGGTACTGACACCTATGTTGATGTCGTTGAGGGAATGCAATTCGATAGAGGGTATTTATCTCCTTACTTTGTAACCGATTCTGAAAAGATGACGGCAGAAATGGAGAACCCATATATCTTGTTATTCGATAAGAAGATTTCGGCGATGAAAGATTTGCTTCCTGTTCTAGAGCCGGTAGCCCAATCTGGAAAACCATTGTTGATCATTGCGGAAGATGTAGATGGTGAAGCTTTGGCCACTTTAGTGGTAAACAAGTTACGGGGTTCCTTAAAAATTGCCGCTGTTAAAGCCCCAGGTTTTGGGGATCGTAGAAAAGCGATGTTAGAGGATATTGCGATTTTGACCAAAGGTACCGTCATTTCCGAGGAAAGAGGTTTCTCTTTAGACAATACCACAATCGATATGCTTGGCACCTGTGAAAAAGTCTCAATCGACAAAGACAATACAACCATAGTGAATGGTGGTGGCGTTGCAAAGAACATCAAAACTCGAGTGAATCAAATTAAATCACAAATCGAGACAACGACTTCCGATTATGATAAAGAAAAACTGCAAGAACGTTTGGCCAAATTGGCAGGTGGGGTTGCCGTATTATACGTAGGTGCAGCTTCGGAAGTTGAAATGAAAGAAAAGAAAGATCGTGTTGACGATGCACTGCATGCTACCCGTGCCGCGGTTGAAGAAGGTATCGTTGCTGGTGGAGGTGTAGCATTGGTAAGAGCCAAAAGTGTGCTTTCAAAAGTTGACACTGAAAATGAAGATGAGGCGACCGGATTACAAATTGTAGCTCGAGCCATTGAAGCACCTATAAGAACTATTGTTGAAAATGCCGGAGGAGAAGGTTCAGTGGTTGTAGCCAAAATTTTAGATGGCAAAGCCGATTATGGTTATGACGCCAAATCAGAAAAATATGTCGAAATGTTCAAAGCAGGAATCATAGATCCGAAGAAAGTGACCAGAGTGGCCCTGGAAAATGCCGCATCTGTTTCTGGAATGATCTTGACCACTGAATGTGCATTGACAGACATTAAGGAAGATGCCCCAGCCATGCCTCCAATGGGCGGCGGTGGCGGTATGCCGGGAATGATGTAGGTCGGTAGTGCCGACGGAGATTAAATTGAACAGCCTTATGTTCTTTTTAACTCAATAATAAGAAAGCCGCTTTTGGACATCCAAAAGCGGCTTTTTTACGTACTTAATTTACTCTAGCAGTGTCGTCAAAACCCCAAAACCTCAATGACGTTGTAAAGTGACCACCAAGCCTATTTGTACAAAGTAGTAAGTCAATAACCCCTAAATTATTTGACCTATGAAAAAGTACTACTTCTTTATTACTGCACTTCTACTTATTTCAACTCTATTTTCCCAAGAGTTATCCGAAGGATATATTGCCAACGATTTATTGGAAAGACCAATGCAAGACTTGGCAAAACCAGCTTATCTGCAAAGTGCTGATGACCCTTCATTTCCCTCAACAACGATTAGGCGGATATCACAGGCCAACTCGGGCGATTTTGTCGTTCCTATGTACAGTACCATACAGGCTTGGAATGCAGACGAGAGCTTAATGATCGTCTATGTTGGTGGAGGCACACACCGCCTGCTGAATGGCACGGATTATAGCCTTATTCGCGACCTATCCGATATCAGACCCGATGACCTCGAAGCAGTATTTTGGCATTTCGCAGATCCCGATGTCCTGTTTTATATGGACAATAATACCGATGACCTAATTCGTTACAATGTTCGTACACAAACAAAAATTGTACTGGCAAATATGAGAGCCCTTAGCGGATGTGCCTCTGGTTTGAGCTCTGGCAACGATGTTCAAATGATGTCCTGGGACAGTGACGTATTTTCTTTTAGATGTGGTAATGAAACCGCCTACTATTACAGAATTTCTGCGGGTGTCTTGACGGAATTCAATATTGCCAATATCAATTACACCGCGCCGATGCCATTTCCTAGCGGAAATCTATTTTACCACAATAGATCTGTTTATGATGCCAACGGAGAATTTGTGCGCGACCTGAACATTGCCGGAGGTGAACATTCTTGCCTCGGAAAATTGAGCAATGGAGACGACGCGTATTTTGCTATTTCATTTGCCGAAGGTCCAAACGGAGATTGTCTTGGAACTTTGGTTGCGCATAATGCAACCACGGGAAATTGCTTTTCCGTTACCCCAACTGAAGACTATGGATATTCGAAATCGGGCACACACATTTCCGCATTGGCACACAAAAATTCTGAAGGTGGTTGGGTTGCAGTATCGTCATTAGGATATCAAAGGGACGGTGTTCAAATTTTAGATCAAGAATTGTTTATCGCAAAGGTAGATGAGTTCGCAGGTAATGTTTACCGCGTTGCCCACCATAGATCTGACGAAGATGATTTTGATTATTGGGGAGAACCCCATGTGACTATTAGTCCGTCAGGAACACGCCTTTTGTTCGGTAGTGATTGGAGCGGGTCGCAAGACGGTATTTCGGTTGATGCATATGTGGCAGAACTAAAAGCGCACGATTCGCCACCTGTAGTTGAAGAATGCACGGCTGATCAGATCATTCCGGAGTACCGTTTAGATGGAGTCTGGTCGAGCGGAGAAAACGACCTCACCCTTGCCTTTGGCACTGAAGTAATGTTCAGTATGCTGCCCAATGATACCCCCGTAATCATACGGCTTCCCGATGGTACCGAGGTAGGCGATAATTATGATCTTGGTTCCGTAACGCCCGCTAATAATGGCACTTACGTATTAACCTCTTCGGAGGGATGCACTACTACAATCAACTTAACGGTAGAAGAAGAGGTAGAAATAGTGTGCACCGAAGATCAAATTATTCCTGAATATCGATTGGATGGTATCTGGTCAAGTGGCGAAAACGAACTCACTGTTGCCTATGGCACTGAAGTAATGTTTAGTATGCTACCTAATGATATCCCCGTAACCTTACGTCTTCCCGATGGTACCGAGGTAGGCGATAATTATGATCTTGGTTCCGTAACGCCTGCTAATAATGGCACTTACGTATTAACCTCTTCGGAGGGATGCACTACTACAATCAACTTAACGGTAGAGGAAGAGGTAGAAACAGTATGCCCTGAAGATCAAATTATTCCTGAATATCGCCTGAACGGCTACTGGTATAGTGGCGAAAACGAACTCACTGTTGCCTATGGCACTGAGGTGATGTTCAGTATACTACCGAACAATGTGCCCGTTACTGTACAATTTCCCGACGGCACCATAGTAGGCGATAATTACAATATGGGGCCTGTAACACCAGAGCAGAACGGGGCATATGTGCTAACCACCTCACAGGGGTGCCAAACCACTATAATTCTAACTGTTGAAGCACAAGCTTGTGGGCCAGGGGCTATTGTCCCGGAGTATCGTTTAAACGGTATCTGGTCTAGTGGGGCTAACGACTTAACCATTAATTCTGGCACCGAGGTCATGTTCAGCATGCTACCGAACAATGTGCCTGTTACAGTACAATTTCCCGATGGAACTGAAGTAGGCGATAATTTCAATTTAGGCGCTGTTTCTCCCGACAATAACGGAGTCTATATTTTGACCTCATCAGAAGGTTGTCAAACCACCATTAACCTTACTGTCCTTCCCGCTGAAGATACGGCAAACCCTGATGCCGA
>CALIJE010000170.1 GCA_938017825.1 uncultured Flavobacteriaceae bacterium | reverse complement strand
ATCAGCGGCATTCCAGTATCCCACATCATTGTCATATGGTTCAAAATAGTTGCCTTCTTTATCCGCCGGTATTGGACGATTTTTCTGAAACCAATTCTCTTGAACAATTGAAGTATTTTGCATTTTCAAGGGCTTGAAAATAGTTTCTTGAACCAAATGTGGAAAAGTAGTTTCCAATTTATCTTCTAAAAATTTGGCCAAAATGTAAAATCCAACGCCCGAATAGCCAAAGTGAGATCCTGGATCATGATCAAATGCCAATTTCTCGTTTTCATACTCATACGCCCAATTTCTGAGTCCGGTTCTGTGCGTTAATATAATTCGAGGAGTCAATAATCTATGCCTATCATCATCAACCAAATCAGCATGTACATAATAGTTGGAAATGGGTTCGTCTAAATTAACGATTCCCTTGGAGGCTAGTCTCAAAAAGGTCTCCGTAGTTATTGCTTTTGTGATTGATGCTACATTGAACATGGTACTATCCGTAACTGGGATGCCAGGGCCTTGCTCTCCGTAATACGCCGTTTCTACGAGTACGCCGTTTTTAATAAAACCCAACCCAACGCCCTTTACCTTAAATTCCTCCATCAAGGCAAGAACTTTTGGATCATGACTTTTATCCTCTTCACTAATTTGAGTCTTGGCTTCCTTTTCATTACAAGCCGTAAATGACAAAAGAACTAATAAGATCAAAGAAAGAGGTTTTCGAATAGCAATATGATTCATAGTTTTTCGGTTTACGTTAAATAGTGCCCAACATTTGTATAAGCCTACTAAAATAAGCTAATTATGAATTGGAGGCACTAGTTATAGAAATGAAGATGTACGGTCAGCACTTTGACCCACAACAACCTATGCCGAACAGCAAGCCCACTTCTTCATACTGCTCAAAATTTCGCAGCTTGCTTCCAAAGGCCAACAACACCTCTTTCACAGAAGTTAACACCTCTAAATAAATCGGTTTTACGCAAAAAACGCAAAAACCTCATCTATACCTTTTTACCATTCGTCGACAGCAAATTTCCATTCGTCTACACTTCTCGAGCTATTTCCTCGTTATTTTAGAATATTGCTCCTTACTTAAACCCAATCCTATGAACATTCTTTTTATCGAAGACGACAATATCGAAACGATGAAACTTCAACGCACCGTTTCTAAATTACAAACGCAACACAACATTACAGAAGCAAAGAACGGTGAGGAAGCCCTGACGTTTCTAAAATCGGAGGCCGAACTGCCCGACATTATCTTTCTTGACCTGAACATGCCCAAAATGAGTGGCATAGAATTTTTGACCATTCTTAAAGAAGATGAGGTAATGCGCTATTTGCCAACTATCATTTTGACAACATCTGAAAATAGAGCTGATTTGTTGGAATGCTACAGAATCGGTATCGCCGGTTACATCCTAAAACCCTTAAAATACGAGGATTACGAATCAAAGATCCGTAAGGTATTTGATTATTGGGAGGTAAACGAGCTGGTTAAGGCCTAACAAAAAAGGCCAATTTCACAACAAAAATTTACATTACAGTAATACTATTCTTACATTTATTTCCAAAATAAATAAGATATGAAAGGTATTGTATTTACAGAGTTCCTCGAAATGGTCGAGTCGAGCTTCGGTTTGGAAACCGCCGATACGATCATCGAGAATTCTGAATTACCCTCCGAAGGTATTTATACCTCTGTGGGTACCTACGATTTTAATGAAATGGTGAGTTTAATTACTAGCCTCAGTGAAACGGTTGATATTCCCGCCAACGATTTAATATACACCTTTGGCCTGTACCTCTTTTCCAGTTTGGGAAAAGCACATCCAGAGGTCATTAAGAGCTATAATTCGCCCTTGGCCCTACTCTATTCTATAGAAGACCACATACATGTTCATGTTCAAAAACTGTATCCAGAGGCCGAGTTGCCTACCTTTAAGATATTGGATAAGACCGATACCTCTATTTCAATGATCTATTCGTCCTCGCGTGGCCTATACCGCCTGGCGCACGGTCTCATGGAAAAGTGTTTCGAACACTTTAACGGCAGCGCCGTAATCGAATATGAATTATTGAAAGAAGATGGTACCGAAGTAAAATTTGACGTTACTCAAAATGGATAGCAAAGAAGTAACACTTCTTAAAAAAGCCCTTGAACGTCAAAAGAAAGCCCGCGCTCAGGCGGAAAAAATCTTGGAGGACAAATCCAAGGAACTTTACGATGTTACCCACCACCTCAAAGAATCGAATGCACGTCTCGAAAATCTCTTGAGTGAAAAAACCTCTCAGCTCGATGGCGTTTTCGTGAATATCGTGGACCCCTACGTGGTCATGGATTTACAGTTCAACATCATAAAAATGAATGCCTCGGCCAAAGAGTTCTTGGGCTTCGATGATGAAAAGGAAAAAGTTAACCTATCTAGGTTGATACATCCCGACTATCTTGAATATACTGTAGAATCGATGAAGAGCCTCATAGAGGTAGGCACCTTAAAAAATTACCAGGCCAAAATTATCCTCAAGAACGCTACGGAAAAGTTCATACACATCAATAGCAGTTTAATTTACGACAAGGAACGAAAACCTATAGCCGCTCAGGGCATTATACGAGATATCACTCAAGAAACCGAAGTGAAACAACTGTTGGCCGAACAAAAAAAAGAGCTCGATATAATCGTTGAAAATTCGCCTTTGGGTATTCTACTTACCGAAAATGGTAAAATCGTGAAGTCGAACAAAACCTTCAAAACCCTTGTCGGGTTCACCGCGGCCGAATTAAGAAAAATGAAAGTTGAAGACATTTCAACGCCTGAAGATGAAGAATGTTCCGCAGAGTTAGTGCGCAAAATGGAATCTGGCGAACTTGATCAATTTTCGATCGTCAAAAAATATACAAGAAAAGACACGAGCACTTTATGGGCAAAAACCTCGGTCAATGCTTTTAAGAATACCGAGGGCAAGGTGCAGTACCAGGTTGTAATGATAGAGGATATCAGCGCCCAGAGAGACTTGGAGCTGCAAAAAGAACAATTGATGGCCGAATTGGAAGAAAGCAATAAAGGCCTGCAAGAATATGCACATATCGTTTCACATGATTTAAAATCACCCCTTAGAAGTATCAGCGCATTATCTACATGGCTCTATGAAGACTACAAAGAAGTATTGGACGAAAACGGTGTAACCCAATTGGGGCTTATGCAAGAGAAAGTGGAATCGATGGATAAGTTGATCGATGGTATTTTGAAATATTCTACCGTGAGCAGCGATACGATTGCCAATACCGAGGTAAATGTAAATGAGGTAATCAAGGAAATCACCGATATCATATATATCCCCGA
>CALIJE010000169.1 GCA_938017825.1 uncultured Flavobacteriaceae bacterium | reverse complement strand
TAGTGCCATCACTACACTCAAGAGACCACGCTGGTTAGCGTGGTTTTTTTATTTACGAAAAGACCGAACTTGTTCATGGTCTTGGAGGAAATCAAAGAACTGGGGCATTCGCCAAAGGTCTCTTATTTGCAAAGGGGAAGGTTCTTAGGATATCCAATCCTAGTGCCATCACTACACTCAAGAGACCACGCTGGTTAGCGTGGTTTTTTTATTTACGAAAAGACCGAACTTGTTCATGGTCTTGGAGGAAATCAAAGAACTGGGGCATTCGCCAAAGGTCTCTTATTTGCAAAGGGAAAGTTTTATAGGAAAACCGAAGGTAATCCTAGTGCCATCACTATACCGAAGACACCGTTTTATTCCGAATAGAAGACCAGGTCAAAGGCAATTGCCACTTTTTCACCTACCACTATTTGCCCGAACATTGCCGTCGGAGGCTCAATTCCGAAATCTTGCAAAAGTATGTAATGAGTTCCCGAGATAGCGATACGCCCATCTCCTCTTTCAATTTTCACCAAAATTTGAATTGGCTTTTCAACCCCGGCAATGGAAAGCGTACCATTCTTCAGAATATCTTCTTTAAGCCTACGGGCCATAAAATAAACGGTAGGATATTCCTGTGCATTCAAGGCAGCGTACATTTTGTTGTCCATTGAAGCACCTCTTTCGCTCTTTATGTCTGTAATGGGTACGGCTATACTGATTTCTGTAAACGCCTCGGTCGTCTTGCTCATACTTCCTTTAATGGTATTGGCCACTACTGTCCAGTCGCTCACTGTAGAAGTACCGCTAATTGTCATAACACTTTCCGAAGAAAGCCGATAAGTATCCTGGGCAATGCCCAAATAACTAAAACAAACAAAAAATGATATCAATAATCTGCTCATCTGCCTAAATTAATTTATCGATTTCAATTATTCATCCAACACCACTTGCCAAAACTTTTTCTGTTCTTCTGCAGACGGTTGACCTACTGGGCTCATCAAACGAAAACCAACGAAATTTGCATCGGTAAACCACCAAAAGCTTTTAGGAATTTGGGGGTCTCTTTTTTGGAGTTTCAAATTAGAGGCCCTACGGGCTGCCGATCGAAGCGCACTTGCATCATCATCCCAAGAACCGCCTCGAATAACACGCGGATGAATAACGGCCGGTATGACCCATGGGTTGTCTCCCTTCATATGGGCATAGCTCTTCTCCTTGTATTCATCCAAGGTCCATTCCGCAACATTGCCATGCATGTCGTACAATCCCCATTTGTTAGGCCGCTTGGTTCCTACAGCGGCATAGGCGCCATTCGAGTTTAGATAATAAACAGCATAGGTGCCAATTTCCTTAGGGTTATCGAAGCTATAAGCGGTGGTACTTTCGGCACGCGCCGCAAATTCCCATTCTGCCTCGGTAGGCAAACGATAAAATCTACCCGTTACCGTACTAAGCCATTTGCAAAACACCAAGGCCGAATAAGCCGACATACTCACCGCAGGAAAACCCTCTTTGCCCATACCATAGGAAGGGTCTTCATAAGGTGCGCTGGGTCTTGTAATGGCGTCAATTTTTCGTACTCTATCGTCATCTAACTTCACAAACAATTCCTTATTCTGCCTGAAAAAAAGTTCAAAAATTTCCCAAGTCAGCTCATATTTGGCCATGTAAAAAGAATCGACTACCACTTTTCGTTGCGGGCCTTCATTTTCCTTTCTGTTGGCCTCCTCTTTCGGACTTCCCATTAAGAAATCCCCTTTGGGAATTAATAGCATATCAAATGAAAACTGCGTTTCGGGAATGCGTTGTGTAAATGTTGAATTAACCGAATCCAATGTGGCCCTGCTTACAGGCTCTTTATCTTCTAGTTGAGGAAATAGTGAAGTTCCGGTCATCCCTATAAAAGCCGTTAAAATCCAATTCTTTAATCTAAACATCGCATTTAATCGCCCTTTCATTTGTTCTTGATTTTGACTAAAAATATCAATTTCAAATCAATTCGGCCTTGGCTGGCCGAATCAAAAATTATTTTTCTTAAAATTGCTTTAATACTCAACCAACTTTGATGATCTCAGTGTAATTTGCGTGGCAGTTATCACTTGGAGCAACCTTTGTGGCCTATTACGAAACCCTTAATTCACTAATTATGAAAAAATCGATACTATCATGTACGCTGGTCTTGATGACTTTGTCTACGATGGCGCAAAAGACAAATACCAAAGAATTGGAATCGTTCTCAGAACTTAAGGCCTATGACCGAATCATCATAAGTTTGGTTAAAAGCACTGAGAACAAAATTGTTATTTCAGGCGATGATCAAGATGAGGTGAATATCTCAAACAAGGACGGGGTGCTCAAAGTAAAAATGGAGTTCGACAACTTTATGGATGGCGATGAGGCAAGAGCCACTGTGTATTATACAGAGGACCTGACACTCGTTGATGCCAATGAAAATGCTAAAATCACTTCTGATGAGACCCTTAAGGGAAAACGTGTCGAAATTAAGGCCCAAGAAGGTGGCAAAATTGAACTGAAGGTGGATTTGGAAGATGCCTATGTAAAGTCAATATCGGGAAGCGAGGTCGTTCTAACGGGTTCCAGTAAGGTACAAGAAGTGATGGTCAATACCGGCGGCAAGGTAATGAATGAAAAACTAAATACTGAAAAGACCAAAGTAGTTGTAAATGCAGGTGGCAGGGCAAACGTAAAAGCCACAGAACAGGTTGAGGCAAAAGTTCGTGCCGGAGGATATATCTATATTCATGGAAATCCTAAAGACGTGGAGCGCGACAAGGTATTTGGTGGCAAAATCGTTATGGTAGAATAAAAAAGTGGGGCCGGTTGTAACCGGCCCCACTTTTTCATTTAGTGTCTAACTTATGATTGGTCTTCAACGCCCTAATAGCCTTGAAATAGTTTAGTTCTTATCTTCAACCTCACCCTCGTCATCGAACTTGGTGTCAGCCATTCTGGTCTTGCTAAAATCAAATTTCTTGAAATCGATTTTTTCATCTCCATTATCAAAATCCAATACTAACATATCTTGTGTGTTCATATACTGCAAGTTCTTGAACGAATCAAATTTATTGTTTTGAATCTGTAATACCTTTAAGCTGGCCAATTGACCAAATTCTGCAGGAATCTCACCACCTAGTTGATTGTTCGCAAGAACCAACTCTTTTAGTTGTCCTAAGTTGCCTAACTCTTGTGGAATAGCCCCATCCAAACCGTTCTCAAAAAGACCTAAACTCTCCAAACTTGTAAGGTCTCCCAAAGAATTGGGAATACTCCCTTTAAGATTGTTGCTCGAAAGGTTCAATACTTTGAGGCCACTAATTTCCCCAATACTTGAAGGAATTGCTCCTGTTAGAAAATTGTTGAAAGCCGTAAACTCAACCAAACTTTCCATATTGCCCAATCTTTCTGGCAAATGGCCTTTAATCTTGTTCATTTCGATTTTGAGCACTTCGAGATTCTTTAGTTTTGTAATGCCCAGTGGCAATTCTCCCCGAATGTTATTGAAAGCAATATTTAGAACTTTCAACTCCTTTAACTTGGCAATACTTTCGGGCAAAGAACCCTGAAGATTGTTACGAAATAGGTTTATTTCTACAACTTGATCATTTACCACTTTGACACCATACCAAGTTTTGACCGGTGCATCTAAATCCCATTTCTTTTGCCATTCGTTACCATTGGTGCTTTCATAGAATTCGACAAGTGCCTTCTTTTCTTTATTCGGAACTTCAGCAGCAATAAAATTTACCGCAAGCAATCCAAGTACAAGGGTGTAAAACAACTTTTTCATAAGTCTTAGAATTTAAATATGATTTGGGTTAAATACGCGCCGTAGCACGAAACATTACCAAACAAATAACGCAAAAACTCCGATGAGGGGCAAAAATTATCGGTGAATCGCCCGTATATGTTGTGAAAGTGGTGTTTTTTGTGGTGAGCGAATTTTACGCAAGTAAAAATGACCCTAATGTGAAGCCTCCTCAAGTGCAGCCGAAATCTTCTCCCAACTTCCCATCAGTTCTTCCAATTCTGACTTTTTTGTCTGGTAGCCTTCGAAAAAATGGGGTTCGGCTATAGTCTTGTCGTAATCCATCAACAATTGATGGTCGATATCGGCAATTTCTTTTTCAAGCTGGGAAATCTTCGATTCGACCGAAGAAAGTTTGTTTTTAAGTGACTTCAATTTTTTCTGGGCTTCAAAAGAATTGGTTGTCTTTTTTGTAGTTGCAGCCTGTTTTTTTTGAGCTTGTTTTTTTTCAATAACCCTAAAATCGGCGGCTTTTCGTTGCTCCAAATAAAAGTCTATATCACCCAAATATTCTTTGATGTTCTTGTTTTTGAACTCATATACCTTATTCACAAGACCTTGAAGAAAATCTCTATCGTGCGAAACCAAAATAAGAGTTCCATCAAAGTTGTTAAGCGCCTCTTTTAGTACATTTTTCGATTTAATGTCCAAATGATTGGTCGGCTCATCCATAACCAATACATTAAAAGGTTGCAATAACATCTTGGCAAGTGCGAGTCTATTGCGCTCCCCACCTGAAAGCACTTTTACATATTTCTCAACCTCATCACCACGAAACAAAAACGAACCTAAGATATCTCGAACCTTGCTTCTATTTTTCTCATTTGCAGCATCGACCATCGTATCCAATACGGTTTTATTCCCATCTAAATATTCGGCCTGGTTTTGGGCAAAATACCCTATTTGCACATTGTGGCCCAGTTTCACCTTGCCTTCATGGACTAACTCACCAACCATAATCTTCGCCAGAGTCGATTTTCCTTGTCCATTCTGACCAACGAATGCCGTTTTACTATCTCTTTCCAACAACAAATTAATGTTGCTCAATACATGATTGTCTCCATAGCTTTTCGAAAGCCCTTCGATTTCTGCAACCACCTTTCCTGGAGTTATCGAAACTGGGAAACGTACATTCATCACGGCATTGTCATCTTCATCGACCTCTATTCGTTCCATCTTATCCAATTTCTTGATAAGTGATTGGGCCATGGACGCTTTCGTACTCTTGGCCCTAAACTTCTCGATAAGGCGTTCTGCCTGCTGAATTTCCTTGGCCTGATTTTTTTGGGCATTTGTCTGCTGCTCTTTGATTTCTGCACGTAAGACCAAGAATTTCGAATAGGGCTTATTGTAATCGTAAATTCGACCTAAGGAAATTTCGATTGTTCTGTTGGTAACATTATCGAGGAACATCTTATCATGCGACACGATCATTACGGCCCCCGAGAATGAGTTCAAAAACTGCTCTAACCAAATAATCGATTCAATATCCAAATGATTGGTAGGCTCATCTAGAAGCAGCACATCATTATTTTGTAATAACAACTTTGCCAACTCGATACGCATGCGCCATCCACCTGAAAAAGTATCGGTTTTTTTATTGAAATCTGAACGTTTAAACCCAAGTCCCAATAATATTTTTTCGGTCTCGCCTTGATAATTGTACCCGCCCAAAATCTCATAATGATGTGTAATATCACTCAAGTCGATAATGAGTTGATTGTAACTTTCGCTCTCGTAGTCGTTGCGTTCAGCAAGTTGTTGATTAATAGCTTCCAACTTTGTTTCGAGGGCCTTTAATTCTTCAAAGGCCTGATAAGACTCTTCCAAGACCGTACGCCCCTGTTCAAAATCGATATCTTGTCTTAAGAACCCGATTTTGATATCCTTCTCCATGGCAATGGTACCGGTATCTAGTGGCATGTCTTTCACCAACAACTTCAAGAGGGTAGATTTGCCCGCCCCGTTCTTGCCAATGAGACCAACGCGATCGCCGCCATTTAACCGAAACGAAATTTCCTCGAAAAGGTATTCCCCTCCAAAGGCTACAGAAAGATTATGGACATTCAGCATGTAATAACAATCAATTTAATATTCAAATTATCAAATAGCTAGATTCTATATTAAAAACAAATCAAAAACCGCTAATGAACTACCTTTGTACAAAGCAATTGCAAATGTTAAAAAAAGGATCCAAAGGCTACAGTATTTTAACAGGAAGTTGCCCTAAATGCCACCTTGAAAGTATGTATGTGGCCAAAAACCCGTACAAACCGGGTCATTTGTTCAATATGAAAGAGCGGTGCTCGCATTGCAATACCAAGTACAAAATCGAGCCTTCATTCTTTTATGGGGCAATGTACGTGAGTTATGCAGTAGGGGTTGCATTTGCCGTAGCCGCCTTTGTCATTGCCAAGTTATTTATAGGCGCCTCACTGTTAAACTCTTTTCTGGCTATTGTAGCGACGCTGGTCGTTTTCATGCCGGTGATCATACGTGTGTCAAGAAATATTTGGATCAATTTCTTTATACATTATGATGCGGATTCGACCGCTTCTAATCTAAGAAATACTTCTTCGTAAAACGCGCGCAATCCATTTCAGGCTCGAGCGGTCGATTATTTTCGATATAGTTGAATAGCTGGTTCGCTGCCCAAGGGGCTATCATAACCCCTCTAGACCCTAGACCATTCAAAACATAGAGATTGTCATATTTTGGATGTTTCCCCACCAGAGGCCTTCTATCGGTCACTGTAGGCCTTATTCCTGCCAATTGGCCTACAATCTGATAGTCACAGTTCAAAAAACGCTCTAATTTCTCCTGTAATTCG
>CALIJE010000168.1 GCA_938017825.1 uncultured Flavobacteriaceae bacterium | reverse complement strand
CGGATTTGGTTTTGACGCCAATGCCTTTAACGAGTTTTTTGGGACCAAAGTAGGGGGGTACGGAGATACCCTGCGAGACGATGTGAAGAAATATTACGGCTCGGTCATTGGTTTTGGAGGCCGAGGGGAAGGTATCGCACTGAAGGAAAATCGTTGTGAGATCGACCCGACCACCGTTGACCAATTTGGAATCCCGGTATTGAAGTTCAATTACAAGTGGTCTGATATGGAGAAGCGACAAGCGAAACATATGCAAGACACTTTTGAAGAATTGATTCATAATATGGGTGGCCAACAAATATGGGGCGGGAAGCCTGGTAAGGAAAATGATTATGGTTTGCACGCGCCTGGTGAAATCATTCACGAAGTCGGTACCACAAGAATGGGTAATGATCCCAAAACCTCGGTGACGAATAAATTCAATCAGTTACATGATGTTGACAATGTGTTTATTGTTGATGCGGGTCCGTTCGTATCGCAGGCCGATAAGAATTGTACTTGGACAATTTTGGCCCTTTCATGGAGGGCGTCAGATTACATTATCGAACAACTAAAGGCACAGAACATTTAAGTTATGGATAGACGAAAAAGTATACAAACGATTATTTTGGGAGCGGGTGCTTCCGCCTTGGCTTTTCATGGCTGTAAAACCGATAGTAGTGAGGTAAACGAGGGCATACCGCCATCAGACCCGAAGTATTTTGGACGCACCCCGGAAGAACTAAAGCGCCTGGAACAACTAAATGCCGAACAACTCTTCAACGAACATGAGCTGGAAACTATAGGCGTGTTGAGTACGGTTATACTTCCGCCAAAAGAACCACACGGTGGCCCGTTGGAAGCAAAAGTACCTGAGTTTATCGAGTTTATGGGAAAGGATATTCCGGAATTGGAAACTACCCTCTTGGGCGGACTGATGTGGTTAGATCATAAGTGCAATACCGAATTTGGGGTTGCATTTAAATCGGCCACCTTGGCACAACAGAAACAGATTTGCGATGAAATTTGTTGGCACGACCCTGAGATACCTTTGGATGATCAAGCCCTTGAAATTCAATTTTTCGCCTTAATGCGTAACTTGACCCTAACCGGGTATTATACCTCAAAAGTAGGTATCGCGGATTTGGGCTATAAGGGAAACCAGCCCAATGTTTGGGATGGTGTACCACAAGATGTCTTGGATCAGCATGGTGTGGCATATGATCCGGAGTGGATTGCCAAGTGCATTGATCAAAGCACCCGTGCTACGATTGCCACATGGGATGAAAATGGAAACTTGCTAACATAGAAACATATGAAAAAGACCGTACTGATTTTGCTGTTATTAGGATTTATGATGCCGGTAAGTGGCCAGGAGATAGGGCTGCAACTTTATAGCCTCCGCAATCAATTTAAAAAAGATGTCCCAGGAACCTTGGATATTATTCAGTCTTGGGGAATTACGAATCTAGAAGGCGGAGATTCCTATGGCGTTCCTTTGGATAAGTTCAAGGAGATGCTGGCCGAGCGGAATTTTAATATGATCAGCGTTCAGGGGGCATATAAAGATTTAAAGAACAATGTAGATAAGGTAATCGAAAGCGCGAAAGCCTATGGTGCCACCTATGTGATGTGTGCTTGGATTGACCATAGAGGCGATGATTTCGATATTGAAAATACTAAAGAAGCAGTTGCGGTTTTTAATACGGCAGGCAAAAGATTGGCAGAGGAAGGATTGCAATTGGTCTATCATATGCATGGGTACGAGTTTAGACCATATGAAGAGGGTACCTTATTCGATTATATGGCCAAGAATGCAAAACATTTTGGTTTTGAAATGGATGTGTATTGGGTACAACACGGTGGTGCAGATCCTTTGACCGTATTGAACAAATACCCCGACCTTTTTCACTTAATGCATTTAAAGGATATGGAAAAAGGTACCGTTGGCGATGATACCGGACATAGTGATGTGGAGACCAACGTAGTCTTGGGCACCGGTCAAATAGATATGGCAGCACTGGTGCGAAGAGCAAAAGAACTGGGTATCAAGTATATGTTTATTGAAGACGAATCCTCAAAGGTGGTAGAGCAGGTGCCACAAAGTTTAGTGTTTTTAGCAAGTCTAGAAAAGCAATAGTTTCTTTATCAATGCAACTGGGTTAAAAGGGATTGCCGTTGACCCGTTGCAGAACCTCCTTCCAAAAGTCATTAAAGCTTGACTTTGGTTTGGTGCACAAATATACCTGGGTACCGTATTCGCGTGCATGTGTATTTGATATGCGCCCAACTAATTCTATGTTTTCGAAAAGCGCTGCCACATCTTCACCCAATTCATCATTGATATAAATGAAGTATTCGATATCCGGGTCAAAGGATTGAGGCGACCAATAGACAAAACTTTCATTAAAACTTAGAGGCTCTGGCAAGTCGTATTTTTTACCGATGATGGCAATGGCACCAGCCTGCCCGTAGTTTTCGCAATAAATGGCGCTTTTTTCTTTTTCAGGTATTTTTAAATAGGCCTTTTGAGTTAATAGGGTGAGTTCTTCCCAACCCAGTTGATCGGCATAATCTTGGGGTAAAGAATGGATAGAGCCATCCTCAAATCGCCGTGCCGAATTGAGGCCAAAATCGTCTTCAAGATCCTTGAAATAGGCCACCAAACCGTCTTGTCCGTAAATTGGCAGGCCTAATGGAATTATGGGAATCGTAATCAACACCAGCCCTAAGGGCAGTGCCCATCGAACAAACTTTCTTTTAAGATATGGTTCTAAAAAAGTGGCTCCGGCCGCTATTAGCAAGGGAAGAATCCCTAAGGTATAGTAACTCTTGCCGCGTAGTAGCAATAATGCCGCAAAAACAAACAGAACCGTATATCCCAAAAAACGGTATTTTTTGGTTTTGAAGAGGAATGCCGCCCCTAGAAATAATAAAAAGCTGGAGGCAAACGTCATATTAATTTGATCAAGCATGAACGTGGTTCGATCAACGTTGACCAACTGCTGCTGATTTAGCGCTTGCATATGGCCAACAACAGGAAAGTCATGTAAAAATTGCCAAATTAGATTTGGCAAGAATATCAAAAAGGCAATGCCAATCGCCCGATAGAAGGCTTGCTTTTTAAAAATAGAACGCTCGGTAGTCAATACAAACGAGATGATCAAGCCTAGCAATAGTAAGAGGACCAAATATTTGTTCAACAAAGCAAGTCCCGAAAGTAAGCCGATTAGTGCTAGGTATTTATCTTCTTTCGAGTTGATATACCTAAGGGTCGTATAAAGTATTGAAGTCCATAGCAAGAGGTCGACAGACACAGGTTGAAATAAGTGAAAGGTACGTAGGGAAAAAGGGGTAACTAGCAATGCCACGGCGGTTAAAACCTGTGCATATGGTCCGCCTCCCAATTCCTTGGTGATTTGTGCTGCAAGCCATACCAATAATCCGCCGAGTAGCGCAGGAAACAACTTTACAGCAAAAACGGAATACCCTAGAATGGACTGCATCACGGCCGCTATCCAACCTATCAAAGGAGGAACGCTTGCATACCCAAAATCTGGATGTAGGCCTAGAGCAAAATAGAGTAATTCATCTCTATGATATTCGAGCTGGTCGATAACCAGTAAATGAATCACAACATTAATAGCGGCAAATAAAAAGATTGCTAGGGCCGTCTTTTTTTGCTTCTTAACCATTGTAAATTCTTAAAAAGGTTTCTTTTCCGGGGGATTATATGAACTATTGCTTATAAATTTTTACCCAGTCTACAATAAGAAAAGAAGTATCGGGTATATCTGCGACGTTAATGTTCATCCCATTAAAGAATGCGCCACCTACGGCCAAATTCAATACTACTTTTTCGTTTTTATTGAATAGGTTGCTGACATATTGAAATTCGCTGTTCGAAAAGGTTCTGATTTCAACTCCATCCAAGGATACTACTAAACTATTTTGCGACCACACCATATCGAAAACATGAAACTCTGCCGTTAAGTCTGTACCCGCATCATGAACATAGGTTGTTTGTGATGAATCGGTCAAAGGGGTATTCGCTTCATTCCCATAAAAGAAATTGGTAACATGTTCGTTGGTGCGACCCCCACGGAACTCCATAATATCTATTTCTCCTTGGGTCGGCCAAGGATCGCCATAACTCCAAAAGGCAGGCCAAAGCCCTTCCCCTGCAGGCAGCTTTATTCGTGCCGCGATTCGCAGTGTACCTTGCAAAGAGGGATTATACAAGTCTTTTGTTTCGATTCTTCCACTGGTAAAGTCGAAAGATTTGGTGGTAGTATCGAATGGGGTAGTGGCACCACTTGCAGTTTCGCGTTGTTGTTCTATGAACAAATAGCCCTCTTCAACATAAAGGTTTTCTTGCTGATATAATTGTAGCTCTTCGTTAAAGGCACCACCTTTCCATACATTCCATTCAGACAATCCTGCATCGAAATTATCTTCCCAAAGCAGTTCCCACCCTTCAATATCGGCCGCAGTGAAATCAAAACCCGTATTCGAAACTTCTGGAAGTTGCGTCTGTTCTTCCATTGGCGGGTCTTGGGCATCGGGCATGGGATCGCTAGGGGGTGCGGTCGTGAGTCCATTGTCGCTGCTTGAACAGGAAAAGATTGCCAAGGCGGCAAGAAGTAATAGCTTTTTCATAGTATATTTTTTTCAAGGGAGAAGATACGAAATATGTTTCCGCTACTAAATTCGTTTAAAAAAAAGCAGTCGCACGTTCATTGCCTCCTTTCCAGGAATTCGCATAGCCTTTAGGACCAAGGGCCTTCGTCCTTTTCTTAAACTCATGGTTCCAAGCTTTTTGGTCTTAAAGTCTTTGACATACGATTCGCCACGAAGTACGCGGTCATTGTCCTTGCCCATCAAAGGGGGGTCGTGGGCCTCGGTTATTCTAGTGATCAATTTGCTTTGGCCATGGTTTAGTTGAACGGCAACACCTTCATCCCCTTCAGCAAGGGTATATAAAAGGCTTACCTCGTACTTACCGTTTTCCAACACCTCCACATCCCAACTGATCGAATCGGTTAGGCTGGTCCAGTTCATGAAGAAACTGTCGTTGGGCCAACGGTTACTGCGTTCAATGTTACCGTACGGTATGCCGTCTCGAGCCGGAATTTGAGTGAATTCGAATTGGGGGTGCCCTAAGGTAAATGGCCTATCATCCTTCTTTTCATCCAAGGATTTCATCTCATCGAGCCAGGTCTTTTTTGCATTTATTAAAGAAGCTGTGATTTCAGGAAATTGAGATGCAATATCTGCGGTTTGCCCTCGATCTAGTTCGATATCATATAAACGGTTCTGCTCATCCAAACGATACTTTTGTGAACGTACGGCCGTCCTTTCATTCCAATGATTGAATATAAGACGAGGATTCCATTTTTCGTTTGCATCG
The DNA here is from genome assembly GCA_938017825.1 of uncultured Flavobacteriaceae bacterium. Lineage (GTDB taxonomy): Bacteria > Bacteroidota > Bacteroidia > Flavobacteriales > Flavobacteriaceae > Pelagihabitans. The sequence continues at coordinate 2,136 of CALIJE010000168.1, read as the reverse complement.
AATAACAAGGGCTTAAGGCTGGCGCCGTCTAACGGTTTTTTAGTGGCTAACGGCGAATTCGTTAATTCTGCCAAAGTGGGGAGAATGTCTATGGCGCCGGCAATTTCGTTTACCGATGTACCTGCGGTCAGTGTATTTTTCCATTTTATAAAAAATGGAGAACGCACGCCTCCTTCATCGGTAGAACCTTTTTTTCCTCGCATGCGCCCGTTATACCGCCACCCGTTTGGCCCATTATCTGACATGAAGATGATAATGGTATTTTCTTCAATTTCGAGTTCTTTAAGTTTTTTGGATATGCGGCCCACATTGAAATCGATATTTTCTACCATTGCGAGTGCCGCTTTGGTGAACATGCTATCTTCTTGTTGGGATCCGTGATATTTTTGTTCGAGATCTTTGTGCTTTATCCGGTCCCAATATTGATCAGGAACCTGCATCGGACTATGGGGTGTATTGTACGGGAGGTATATAAAAAAGGGCTCGTTCTTGTGTTGGTCTATGAAATTAAGCCCATGGTTCGTAAGGTCATCTACCAAAAAGCCTTTGCCCTGAACCAAGAACCCATTGTGTTCGAGCATCGGATCAAAATAGGTGCCCCAATGACCGGATGCAAAGCCGTAATAGTCATCGAATCCTCGCGCATTAGGGTGATAAGGGGGCTGCATTCCACTATGCCACTTGCCATAGGCGGCGGTATGGTAGCCAGCATCTTTCAAAACTTCCGCCAAGGTAGTTTCCTCTAAATCAAAACGCTCACCGCCGGCCGAGGTATCATATACCCCTAATCTTGTATGATATCTCCCAGTGAGCATTTCGGCCCGCGTGGGTGAGCATACAGGTTGCACGTAAAAATTTTCAAAAGACACGCCCTCTTCGGCCAGTTTATCGATATTTGGCGTGTTTAGATTTTTATTGCCGTTTAGACTCAAATCACCCCATCCCTGATCATCGGTCATGATCAGGATAACATTTGGCTTTAGATCTGGTTCCTCAGGCTTTGTTTTAGGAGTATCAGCACAATTATACACCAAGGGTACGGCTAGGCAATAGATACATCTTATGATACGTTTCATGCAGTTGAATTTGTTTGGAATCTCTTAATATGAGACCCTATAAATATCGGTAAAAACCCTTACTCCGCTAAATTATGGAGCTAAGGTATCCGCTTACTTTTCAAATTGAATGCATTATGGTATCTTGAAATTTAATTGACGAATTTTGATAGATATGATGACGCGATTAGTTTTAGTGGCCTTTGCTGTAATGGCGTGGGGTTGTAAGCAGGAAGCAAAAAAGGTAATGGCCGCGCCGGATTCTACTGAGGCTATGGAAATTAAAGAAGACAGTGTTGTTGCGGCGAAGGAGAAGCCTACGGTACGCCTAAAAAGTTTGGTGGGCTTGGCCGATTCAACCTTTGTACGCCTTGCCGATTACGATGATGGTTTCGCCTATGAAATGCGATATGCTACAGAAAACAATTTTTTAAAGGCGAAGGTGTATGATTGTGCCGAGTGCTATACACGTGTAAAAACTGCGAAGGCCTTGCTTGCGGCCAATAAGGACTTTAAGACAGCTGGGGTACGCATTCGGTTTTTTGACTGCTATAGGCCAAATTCGGTACAGTACAAAATGTGGAAAATCGTACCGAATCCCCAGTATGTGGCCAACCCGGTAAAAGGATCTATTCACAATAAGGGCGGGGCGGTAGATATTACACTTGAAACTCTGGCGGGTGATAAATTGGATATGGGCACTGATTTCGATTTTTTCGGGAAGCGAGCATATCATGATATGACCGATTTGCCCGAAGAGGTATTGAACAATCGGAAGCTCTTAAAGGAGACGATGGAAAAACATGGTTTTTGGTCAATACGTACGGAATGGTGGCATTATAATTTATCATCTGCCTCAAATGATCCCGTTGAGGATTTTAGATGGGAATGTGATTAATTTTTTTTCAATTCATAGAAAATTATCATAACAACTTTTCTATTTTTGCACACCTTTGAACGCTATGTATTTCAGTTCTGTTTTTGAAATGGTTCTAAGGTTTTATTACGGGATGTAGCGCAGTCCGGTAGCGCACTCGGCTGGGGGTCGAGTGGTCGCAGGTTCAAATCCTGTCATCCCGAC
>CALIJE010000167.1 GCA_938017825.1 uncultured Flavobacteriaceae bacterium | reverse complement strand
TCTTGTGGCCCCTCAAGAAGACGGCACCCTTAGATTTCTTCAGATGTAATCTGTTGATTCGTTCGCTGAGCTGGATGACTATTTACAAAAGCAACTGGCTGGTGAAAAAAAGGTGATTGATTTCTTTATGGACCCTAAGGCTATTAAGTAAAAATCATCTTTCTATGAACGACTTAAAAAATATTACGGCTTAAGGCAAACTTTTTTGAAGCAGCCATAAATAGGGCAATTTTCTTAAGGTGAAGGAAATGTAAGAATTGGTTGTTTACAGTTTCTATGAATTATCTAGGAATCAAAGTCTTAGGCAGTACAATTGAAGTGAAAATTTCGATTTGCACACTTGTATAATCCCTCGATTATTTTTAAGTTGTTATCGTTAAACCTAGACTTTAGCAGCTACCATACATCAACCGAATGAAACACTACCTAACTTTCTTAGTATTATCCCTGTTTGTACTGCAGGGTACTGCACAAAACGTACCCGTTGAAACTAAAATAAAGCTACTTGAAAAACGAATTGAGCAAACCGAGGCAGACGAGCAGTTGAAGTGGTTAGACTCGCTTACAAGTTTAACCCTTAAAGACGACCAATATGTGTATGATGAAATAGCATCAAAGGCCATTAAGCAAGCCGTTTTGCTCGACTCCTCACGCATCATCGCAAAACAAATAGCCGATTTAATATACCGCAAAACCAACGTTGATGGAGTTCCTGGTAAGGGTTTGGAAGTTTTCTACAAACATGCGCGGAGTTTAAAGGAGGATACTTCAGCAAAGTGGCTGGCCAAAGTATTCATTGAACACGGCTTTAGTCACTTTATTTCAGGGAACATTGATTCCTCTTTTTACTACTATAAAAAAGGGGCTGCTAATGCGGCACTCTCAAAAGATGAATACCTTCTTGCCGATGCAAAGGTTTGCTTGGGTGAGGCCTATGCCAAACAAGGGGATTTTTCAGATGCCTCACAAAACTTGCAAGAGGCGGCGGTAACCTTTCGTGCGTTAAAAGATACCTCCAAGCTGCTTTACGTAAAGAAGAATATTACCCTTCTTTACAAGCAGAGCGGCTTTTATGAAGAAGCCCAAAAGGAATTCGAGGAAGCCATTGCCCTCTCTAAAGCGACCAAGGAATATCGAAGAACGGCGGTTTTCACCTTTTTCTCTGCCCTTGAATACCAACGCAAGGGTATGGAAAAAGAACGTATTTTAGCCCTGAACGAGGCTATAAATTATTCATATAAATCTAAATACGACCTATTTAACCGTATTCGGTTTTTATCGGCCTTGTCAATAGCCTATAGCGAAAACGATAGCATAACGCAAGCCCAAAACGTGCTTCAAAAAATTGAAGCCGAACAGAACCTAACACCTAAGGAATATAACCTTCGTAATCGAATTTATTATGTTGATGCGTTAAAGAAATTGGCTCGGGCGAAAGGAAATATTGAAGAGGCCCTTGCCTATGGCGAAGAATCGTTTCGCATTAACACCGAACGAAAAGCCTTTGAAGAAACGCAGGAAGCCGCCTTTTTCTTAAGCAAAATCTATGATGAGATAGGGGATAAGGAAAAAGCCCTTACTCATTTTAGAATACATACGAAAATCAAGGACTCCATTACAGGGATACAAAAAACAAGAGCTCTTGCCTATTACCAAACCCTATATGAAACCGAGAAAAGAGATCAAAAGATTTTAGCACAAAATACGAGTATAATGCTTTTAGAACAAGAAGGAAGAATACGTAATCAATGGATCTTGATCGGGGCCATTCTTGCCGGTGTATTGTTTTTTGTGTTCTACTACCGAAACCGGTACAAGCAAAAAATGGAAAAGCGCATCGTAGTAGAACAATTGCGAACCAAAATATCAGCAGATCTTCACGATGATGTAGGGTCTTTGCTTACGGGCTTGGCTATGCAGAGCGAGATTTTAGGCAACAATGCCCCAACAGAAATAAAGAACAAGCTTTCTCGCGTGAGCAGTTTAAGTAGGGCCGCCATGCTTAAAATGCGCGATGCGGTTTGGGTGATGGATGCGAGAAAGGACAATTGGCAAAGCCTTATTGATCGTATACAGGAATTTGCTTCCGAAAATTTCGGCACGAAGAACCTAAGGTATAATCTAAGGCACGAGAATACGAGTAACAAGGAAGAAATAGAAGGGGTTGTACGACAGCACTTATATCTGATATCCAAAGAAGGCATCACCAATATCCTAAAACATTCGAATGCCGATACGGTAGATTTGTATCTGAGTAAGAAAAAAGATGAAGTAGTACTTTCTATTAAGGATAATGGCGTGGTAACATCTGAACAGGGTAGTGCAGGTTTAGGACTTTCCAACATTAAAAGGCGTGTAGAAGATTTACAAGGGAAACTACGAATCGATACGGAGGATGGTTATGCGCTAACCATTAAAATTCCGGCTTAGGTCTCCCACATGAATATGTGGCTCCTTAATCTACTAATAAGGCGTAATTTTAGGGAAGCACATAATAATGTATTTGATATATGAGTAATATTCAATTAGGAATAGTAGAAGACGACCAAATTATCAGAGAATCTTTGGTAAGTTATATGAACGATAGCTTATCGATTAAGGTTCAATTGGTCGCTCAAAGTGTAGAGGATTTTCTAGAATCCGTACGACTATCAAGAACGACGGAAGTAGATGTAATGCTGTTAGACATTGGTTTACCAGGCATGTCAGGTTTGGAAGGCATACACCACATTAAAAAGTTACTCCCGAATGTGAGCATAATCATGCTCACCACTTTCGAAGAGGAGGACAAGATTTTTAAAGCGCTATGCGCAGGTGCGGTCTCCTACATCTCAAAACGTACACCGCTGAACAAGATTGAAGAGGCGATCAAAACCATTTCAATGGGTGGTGCGTATATGTCTCCTTCGATCGCAAGAAAAGTAATCAACCATTTTGCGCCTTCAAAGAAGCAAGACGGCCTGGATTCCTTAACGGCAAGACAGCAGCAAATAGTTCAAGGAGTGGTAGACGGTTTGAGCTATAAAATGATCGCCGATAAATTGATGATTTCCATCGACACCGTTAGAGATCATATCAAGAAAATTTACAGACAGCTCAACATCAACAGTAAGGGTGAGCTTATCCGAAAATCATATCAGCAAAATATATAGTGCGCAGCACAACGTATAATAGGCTAGGAATACTATTCCTGGCCTTTTTTGTGCTTCAAAGCTTTGTAAGTCACGTTATTCTGTGTGCCTTGGTTGTTTATAAACCAATTGATAATGAAAGGTCAAAAGGCTTGCCGGGTACTATTTACCGAGCTGCACATTATGTTCATAACGAACAAAGCAGGCGAATTGCCTGCTTTTTATCCATCTAGTAGAATGTCATGAGCGTATATTACCACTAACGCTGTATATCATATACCTACTTTTCATAAAGGTGAAAAACCAATACCGCAATACACGTTATTGGCTTTTCTGTTAAACTCCCCCGATTTAACATGTACCTTTATTTTGCCATTAATGTATCCTGTTTCCAATACGAAAAATGCACCGTGACTTTATCTCCGTCATGATTAAAGGAGATACTCGCTTTCTTACGCTTCTTTTCAAAGTCCTGAAGGTAGATTTGCTTGTGTTTGTGTCCCAAGTAATCATCATCATTGGGGCTGTCATCGGCCTCCGTGAGTCCAGAATATACCACGAAACTGGCCCCAGAAACATTTAAGGTACTTTTGAGCGTTACCGATTGTTCGCCCGCTACTCCTGCTTCAGAACCCTGATCTATTGAAATGGCCCCACTTTCTTTTTTGTCCCAGTGGGTCTCATATTCGGTTTTATGGCCACTAAACTTAAACTTACTATGTATTATTCCGAAAATCTCGCTATCATTATCCACTTCATCGGCCCTAACATTTTCAATTTTGAAATTGCCAATGATATACATCATAGCGGAATCACCAAAGGTGTTTCCGAAGAAATCTCCTTTTTTGTCCGGTCTAACCACAGCGTTGTCAACGATATACTTCATGGTGATTATGCGTAATAGTTCGCGTTTCTTATCAATTTTGGGATCTTTGGGCCAAAATTTATCAGTAAGAAATTCATAATTGCCCACGAGGTCTACTTCAACGGGAGCTGTTTCATTTTCAAGATCTCTGCTCCAATTGGAAAAAATCGATTCTCCAGAGGAACCAGAAATATAGGTGTCAGTTTCTAAATAGCGCGAAGAGGCACCACTTGAGCTTTGCTCGCTATTCTTTGTCTCATAGGAGCCACCAAGACCATTTTCGTCATCATCATCATCATCGTCATCGTCATCATCATCGTCATCATCGCTACTTTTTTTGCGGCTTTTACTGCCACCGCCCCCTTTTTCTTTGCCTTTGCCCTTGCTGACGTCTATTTTGACCTTTGCCTTAAATTCTTCCTCAGACTTGCGTTGATCTAAATAGTATTGTTTTGATATTCGGGTTGAGTTCACATATCTTCCGCCCAAAACCGCCGATGCGACATAGTGGGTACCATAAGTTTCGATAATATCCATATACGGCTTCATCACATCACGTATGGCAGAGGGTAAGGATTTCCCTTTTTTAATACCCTTTGTTGGGATTACTGGAAAGCTAGATGGAACGGGAAGTTCATCTACCAAGGCTCTAAAGTCATAATTAAGCAATAATCGTTGCTTTCCATCCTTGGAAATCCAATGTGGTTTCGACGCCAGTTCGTGTATTTTCCGCTCTGTATGTTGGGTCAGATATATGTATGAAGATCCAAGACCGGTAGAGTTCATATTGGAAAAGCTCTTACTTAAGCTACCCCCACCTTTAGGTGTTTCTAGATCTACTCCTATACTTTTGCCAAACTCTGCGGCATAATCGGAACTTCGCTGTACAAAGCGTTCACTGCCTTTTTTACCACCGTCATTTACCCCTTTGTAGGTAACTCCATAGGGTAATTGAAATTTATTCTGCGCACCCCCGCGCTTATTGTTCATAACAATTTCAAAAACACTTTCGTTTTTTAGGGTACTGGCGATATTAATTGGGTCTAGTTCTAAATAATTGACTCCCTTGCCGAGCACATCGGAGCCCGACACGCCGATCAAATTTGAAAATCCGACAGATTCAGCATCGATCTTGTCTATGAAGTTTTCATATTCATCATCATACTCCCCACGGTATTTGTCCTTAAAGGCCGTACGGCTATAGGTTTCCGTTGTATTTTCGACTATGGCTTCTGCCGGCTCTTCTTCATCTTCAGGAATATCACTTTCAAAGCCTACGTATTTTAGGGCAATGCCGTTCATTCGTTTATCCCCGGAAACCTTAAAACCATAAAACGAAGTATTTGATGGCAATCGGATTTCAAAGGGCTTACTGCCTCTTTTCCCAAAGCGCTGTGAGCTCCCAGAGCTGGTCATTATGGTTAGATCGTGGATGGCCACGCCATAGCTGCCATTTGATGTGCCTTTGACACCTGTTATGCAATCCCCTTCGGGAAGCTGAAATATTTGACTCCGTCCTTTTTGAACCCCTAACACGGGCAATTCCTTAATAGAACCATCTTGGTTTTGTAATACGGTCTGAATTCCGTTGATTACATAACTTCCCCATACGCGCACTTCTTTCACGCGTGTTCCCGAGATGACGTTGTCTTCGCGCATGGACTCATCTTGACCTTCAGCGGTCGTATAATGCTCAATGAGGCCTTCGTCGGAAACACCATTTGGAGTACCGGTCAAACACCAATTGCTGGTGTCGAGCACATTAAAATCGTCGGGGGCCGCCGGCACTTGGCCATAAGCGCCTTGTGCACTATTTGAGCGAACCTTTTTAACCGGTGGCCCACCTATGGCCGTACTCGATTGCACAAGTGGCTTTGCAACGGGAGGTCCCCCAAAGTTGGCGCTTTGGCTCGACATTTGTACAATGCCATTTTCAAAGGTTTGGGTAGTCATATTAAGGGCCTGATAGCCATTGTTGTAAAAAAAGTAGAGATACCCGTCTTCTTTGTTAAGGACTGCATCAATGGTGGTCCAGCTAGTGTCCCAACCCTCAAAATCGGCCAGCGAACTTGGCGCGGACATTTCTTGGGTTAGCTTGTCATAAATAACGTAGTCGGTACCCTTGAAAAACAATAATTGACTAGCAATCCATTGGCTACTGGCATCAAAAGAGCCGCCCCAACTCAAAGGCAAATCGGGAAATTGGCCCATATACTGCAGACTGGGTCCTTCTAAATTTAGGAGCACATACTCCTCTCCTTTAAAGAACATGACATTCGAAGCATCCCATTTCGAGACCGCATCAATTGTATTCCAGCCTTGCGGCACTTCGCCATATCCTGAAATTTCGGCAGTAAATGGCGCTGTATCATCTTCGGGAAGGTAGGTGATGGTAGTGCCATTGACGAATGCCGATACTTGCATTTCTGGCAAATAGGTCGCTGCAGTAAGACCATTGCTAATATTGGGTGAGAGAGACCAATCATGCTGTGCTTGACTCTGAGTCAAAAGACCAAGAGCAAGGGTCAATAGATATATCAATCGTGTTTTCATAACCTCAAATTGTTTGATGATAGCTTGAAATGTCAACTTATTTACGTCTCTTTTTCGACTTCTTTTTCTTTTTGTCCTTAGAGATATCCTTTTGAACCTTTTTATCGGCTTTTTTGATCTTGCTATCCAAGGAGGCCCTTTTCTTATTGTATTTTTTGTCCAAGGCAGCTTCTTTTTTCTTAATGTGTGCATCAACCAAAGCGTTGTTTTTCTTTAGTTTCTTTTCACTTCCTATCTCAGCTCTTTTCAGCTGCTTAACTGTTTTGGCATGTTTCTGATTTACTTGTTGAAGTTTTGCGGCGTTTTGGGCAACTGCATTTTTCTTAAGCGCACTTTGTTTTTTAAGGGCGTCTTTTTGTGACTTGTACGAATTGTCCAGTTTTTTTCGTTCCGCTTTTAATTTTTGTGCGTTGCTTGCATTTTTGTTGTTCACAAGGGCTCCGAAACTTTGCTTTTGTTTATTGGCCTGATTTTTTGATTGTTCCGTTTGTTTAAAGAATCTGTTTGCAGGAGCCTTTTTCGGTGCATCGGCAGGTAAGGCACTATACTGTATTGGCTTTGCTTTTGAGGAACCCTCGTTTGTAGTTAATGATGGAACCGCCCCATATACTACATTGGTTTTTTTAGCAGCTCTTTTCTCTGCAGCCTGCATCTGGGATTTCTGGGTTTTTTCTAAATCTTTCACCTGGGACTTTACAGATTTAAGTCGCTCGTTCGCCGCAGATAATTGCTTTTCCAGTCTTTTACGTTCCTTACCTCTGTTTTTGTCATCTTTAAACATCGAAAGCCTTTGGATGCCGCTGTTATGTTTGTCTTTGGCCTTCTGAAAAAGTGCCTCTTCTTGGGCCAATGTCCTCATGGCTTTTGCCGTTTGTTGGTCATGTTGTTTCTGTAGTTCTAGTAAGTTTTCTTGTGCTTGAGCCAGTCCGAAGCTCAAAAATGCGATGATGAGAATAAGCTGTTTCATTTTGTAAAATTTTAGTCGTTATTGTATTGTATGGTTTTATGGATAACATCTTAAAAGGGGTACACGCTATGGCGACCTGATGTTATATCAAATGTATTCGTAAAGCGTTGGTAGTTCAACCACATATTCATGTGGCAGTTGTTTAGGTAGCGACCTAGGGGCGATTATTTTACCGCCCCGTTAGCTTTTAAGATCTTTTTGGTTTTTCCACCTTTGTTCAGCTTTAAGACCGTTTTGCCTTTGGCATTGGTAGCATTTACATCGGCACCGGCTCCTATTAGAAGTTGCACCATATTCACGGCATTTCTTGTACGTACCGCGTAGTGTAGGGGAGTACTTCCCTGCGCAACCGCATTTGCTTCTGCGCCCTTGTCGATCAAAAGTCGCGCGAGTTCGCTATTGTTGTTCTTGGCCGCGTGGTGCAAGTAGGTCAATGCACCCGTGTTCTCACCTTTGGCCGATAAGCCCAATTGCAATAAAATTTTGGTACATGCGGTATTGTTCTTTACCACCACGGTGGTTAAATAGGATTGCTTTGCAGCATCTGCTCCTTGGTCTATCAGCTGTTGTAGCACCAAATCGGCCGTATGATTTACCGCATCCTGAACCCCTTCTTGTGCTGGTGCCCCGGCTTCCAATAAAAGACCGGTTAATGTGGTGTTGTTATGTTTGGTCGAAAGTGCCAAAAGTGTTGCATCGCTACCGTCCGCACCATTGTCTAGTAGAAGTGCAAGAATAGCTTCCTTATTATTCGCGACTGCCTGTTCGGTACCATCGTTGGCATTGGCCCCAGTTTCAAGAAGTAATGAAACGATTGGGGCCGAACCCAAACCACTAGCCGTTTTAATATATGTTGCCTTTGTGCCGTCAGCACCACCTGCAAGGGCGGCCGTTACCATTGCCGTATTGTTATTGTTTATGGCCACGGGCATGAGCAGCTCACCGTCTGCACCCGCTTCCATGAGTACTTCGACCATCTTTAGCTGTCCCATTTTTGCAGCGTTTACGATGCCCACATCAGGGTTGGCCCCCTTTTCCAAAAGCAAGACCAATGTTTTTAGCTTTTTGGCATTCACTGCGGGTACGATTCCCTTGTTGGGATCGGCTCCTGCCTCCAGAAGAAGACTTAACTGTGCGTCTTTGCCTTTGGTCGCCAGGCTTTCGATATGACCATTGGGGTCGGCACCTTTGCGAAGTGAAAGATCAATTAATTGTTCGTCGTTCGTATCTAGGGCATAAGCCAAGCCTTGAGAAGGGTTACCGCCGGCCTCTACAGCGGCAAACACTAGATCGCCCAGATTCGCAGCAATACTTTGTGCTAGAGCATCATTAGGGTTGTATCCCATTTCGATCATAGAGGCTGCAATGGGCAGTTGCCGTTTTGAAATAGCCTGAGTAAACATGGTTTTGCTGACAAACACGCCGTTTTCAGTTACGAGTTTTTCGAACATTTGAAGATTTCCTGAATCGATGATCGCCGAAGTGATATGGGTCTTATCGCCGTTTGATATTACCTTTGAAATAAGCTCGTCATTATTCTTGCCCAGTGCTTGCTTGGCCGAATGATAGGTTATGGTAGCTCCATTATCTATCAATTGTATGGCCATGTCTGCGTTCGCTTGAGTGCTTTTCTGAATGGCCAGGTCCAAAGGCGTTTTACTTTGATGATTCGACCTATTCACATCAGCACCTATGCTTATGATATGACGCACTAGTTCTTCGTCATTTTTTTGAACGGCCTGATGCAAAATTGAATTGCCGTTTGCATCGGTGGCATTAATATCGGCACCTTCTCCGATTGCGGTATCAATATCATTGGAACTAGCTGCATTTACGGCCTTGAACAATATTTGGTTCATACCGCTGGCACTACTGCTGGCGCTACCGCCCGTACTACCTGCAAAAGAGTTGTTTTGCGAATAATTGGTGCCCGATGCGCTTAGTGTACGCGTGCTACCCTGGCCACCATTACGACTAAGTGTTTTGGTTACACCGTCTAATTCCAATTTTATTTTGTTGGTATTTATCACTTCCATGGTCATTTCGCTTCCCTCTTGGTTCGTACCGTAATACTTTTCAAAAGCGCCACCGGTTGACTTATCCAACTTAAAAAGTTCCCCGTTGATACGTGCGTTCAGATCATTGCCAACGGCTGTCGTAAGACTTAAGTTCAGTGAGGTGCCTTCAATTTTCCAATCATTCCCGGTTATCCCGGAAACATCTGGCTTTTCCGCTGAAAATAATGTTGTGAGCGATTTTTTCTCCTTGCGCAGAATACCTTCCTCATAACCTTTGTCTGTCTTCTGTAATCTATAGCGTACAACGATGTCCCCATTCGATTTTGGTGCTAGATCTATAAAGCCGAAACCTTCGGTTTTTGTACTTGAGTAAAAGCCCGTATTGGAATCATATTGAAAAGTTCCAGCCAGATATTTTTTTGCTTCCGCACTACGACTTTCATGTACGTTACGCTGATGTTCTGCTACATTGGTCAAGAAATCTTGGTTTTCGGCTTTCAAGTCGTTAATGTCTACCATGATTTGATCTGCCACACTGCTGATATCCACACCTGTGGCAAAACCACGTAGGTGGTCTGCAGAAACTTTTCGTGTGAGCTCATACCGATACTTACCAGTAATGTCTTTAAGATTGGTAGGTGCTTTGGTCTGTGCACTTTCAGCAGGTGCGGTATACGGAAAAAGTTGCCCTAAATATGTTTTTTTAGTGCGTACTGCAGGCTTGCCGCCCTCGGCGGGGTATATATCATAGATATGCGGACTCAAGGCCATATTGTGGCGTGTGATCACAACATATTCCATACCCTCCTTTTTGGAAGATCTATAGCCATTGAGCGGCGTGTACCATTCATAGGTGCCTACAATTTGCTTCGCTAGATAACGTGCGGTGGTGTTTGCAGTGCCCCCTTTATCTGTCAGGGTAAACTTAAGTGATTTTCCTACTGCTGCGACCTTGAAATATACCTTCGAACCATTAGAGGCAGTAAATGTATACATGTCCGCAAAGGGTTCTGAACTCTGCTGAAGATTTGTTGTAGTGTAAAGCGCGTTGCGCGTTGTGTCCTCGTTTGCTCTGAGCATAAAAGCGAACAAAATGTAAATGATAAAAATTCCTAGTGATTTTAATAGTGGGTTCATAATTGTGATGTTTGTGGTTGACGATGTAAAACTATTTGAAGAAAGGGATGCAATCAACCACATGTTGATGTGGCATGCACCTTAGGATAGTGTGCTGGCGCTTTACTTAGGGGAGAGGTAGTAGGTGCTGGCGAAGGCTCTTCATTCGTTAATTCTTTCCAAAAGAAATGACTTTTTTCTACCCTCGTGCAACCTTCGAAAACCCAAGATGTTCTTAGTAGCGATAATTCAAAATATATAGTAATGAAAAAAGTATGTTTAAAAAAGACAACAACAAATCCCATTAATTTCGCGAGCGGTTTCATGCTGCTGGCCTTTTTAGCAAACTTTGGGTACTCCTGTTCCAATGATGATGATCGGCCGTTGGTTCCAAACGAAATAACGCAAGAGATCAAAGATCTCATTTATTTTAAGGGGGAGGAAGATGCCCCAACAGTGCTCATTTATACACAAGACGGTCCGAACAATCAACTCAGTGAGCAGGAAGTTGATTTGTTTTTCGAGCTATTTGATACGACCGATATCTTAATGGCGAACGTGCACCAGGCACAAACATTGGATTCCACGGTCGTAAAAGGCAGTGATATTAGCTTAGATCAGGCGGTGCGTATCAATTCAGAGAGTATCGAAAAACTCGATGAAGTGATTTCCTATTTTAAGGATCAAGGCCGAACGGTCTATGTCTTAGGCATTTCGTTCGGTGCTTTTATAACGCAAGAGCTTATTGCAATAAAGGGATTGGATACTGCCGATAAGTATTTGATCATGACCGGTAGATTGGATATGCCTGATGTTTTGATTCAAGGCGCTGCCGAAGGAAAGGAAGGTTTTTTTGAAAACGGACTCACCCCTATAGTAGATGAAAACCCCCACCCAGATGTAAAAGAACGAAACCTCATACGGTTAACGGCTGGCTTGGGGCGTAATAAATATACCCAGCTTTTGAACCCTATTGAAGACTTATCGAATGTAACCTATATTTATGGAGAAACCGATATGGCCGTTGGTCGTCTTACCCCAGATGAGGTACAATTTTTAGCGTCTCGAAACACGAATATCATTATGGGAAGTGGTGGCCATACAGCAACCTTCGATGATTATATCGTTCAAGGGCTAAAGGAGGCTTTTGGAATTGAGGTATTGATGCCGTAAATCTTGAGTATTATGCCGTAGCTGGTCGTTACCTGCTGCGGCATAGCTGTTAATGGCCGATAGTTCAATGCTCAATTTTGTGTGTATCGCGAACACTGCTAAAGGTCAAGTCCAATAGTTTCCAATCATCGCCTTCTTTTTGGTAGAATTCCGTTACGGTAAACTCATTTTCGACATCATTCCCCCGAACGTGGGCAGTAAGGGTAATCCGGTTCCAAAGTACCGCGGTATTCTCGCCAAACACTTCAACGGCTACGTCATGAACCTCGGCATTTTTATACCAGATGCTTCCCGATTCGATGATTTCCAATTCCCGTTCCTTTTTCCAGGAACCGCTCATGTGCACGAACTTCGATTTGTCGTGGAAAAGAGTTCTTAGTGTATCGACATTCTTTTCTGCCATCCAAGTCCATTTGGCTTTGGAAAGCTCCATGATGTCCTGTTCAATAGTATTGTCTTGAGCATAAACAGTCGCTCCGAATGCCATAATTACAATGCCGATGAATAGTGTTCTCATGTTTAATTTTTTATATATGTGTCTCAAATTACTTATTTTTCTTTTAGGGGTGTACGCAGCCAAAGCTTTTTAAATGGCAATTCCATATTATACTTGAAAAAAATAGACAGCTATTCCTCCGCAAATGGGTTCGTTATAGGAAAAAAGTTTGGCTCATCCCAAAAGTACCCAGCGTCTGTTTTCTTATTAAATGTGTCCTGTTTACTCTACCTCCGAATCGCTCAGCCCGTCGATCAGTTGGTCTATTTGAACAATGATTTGTTTTCGTTTTTGCTTCGCCCTTTCTATGATTTCCTCAGTGCTTTTAGGATTCGATATTTGATTGTTATAGTAGTCCACAAGCGTTCTCATCGCATTCATTTTGGCACTTAAGTGCGTCTGTTCAACTTGTTGGATCAGAACATCTTGGGCCTTGCGCTGTAGTTTGCCACTTTTCTCGAGTTCTTTTCTATTCAAAACAATTTCTTCGCGATTTTGCTTGATCTCTTCCCGTTGCAGTACAATGGTATAGATCAAAACTGCAAAGGCAAGAGCAGAAAATAAAGCATTTACCGCTCCAAACAAATCTCCAAAAGTTCCCCTTTGAGACCATTCCGAAAAATAGACCATAATCAATACCGCCGAGAGTCCCCAGATAAGCACAACTAGGAAAATAAGCTTTACCAGGAGACTACTTTTCGAATGCTCTTTTTCCATTAGCTGAATGTATGTTCGGTGTTAAGATATAAATAATCTCTATTAGTACCAGCTAGCTGGCCGAGCATTAAGTTCATGGTTCGTTATATTTCAAAGTGTTTTTCTCAGCATTCTTTTTAGCCGATTTGGATTAAGACAAATTTATTTTTCCTGGTAAGTTATTGAATAGAGAAGGCCCTTTAGGATATAAACCTAAAAGAAATGATGATTTCACGAATTCGATACCTCTTTGCAGATGGGGCCTAAATACAGATTTGGTTCAGGGGTAAATTGAAAAGTGTATGCATAAGTATACAAATCTTGATTATTAAATAGGCTGTTATTTTACTGTTGTAATTACTTAATAATTGTATTAAATTTAACTCTATTTGTCAAAAAACATATACAACAGTTTTATTTTTAACCTTTAACATTATAATTATTATGAAGAACACACTAAAAAGTTCCCTGCGCCTTCTTGGTTGTGGGTTAGTTTTCGGAAGCTTACTTTTCACTTCTTGTTCTGAAGACCCATTGCCAGTTGAAACGCAGAGTGCGCCCGAGGCACAAGATCTAGTTGTTGCCTTAAAGGCGCCTGCCAACGACCCGATTATCATTGATGATTTGAGTACTGATGAACTTAAAACTACAGAGGCACCGGGTGATGATAGAGGACGGTACAATATTACGCTGAGTTACCTTTTACCTCCAACACCACGACAAGTTGAAGTATTTGAGGCGGCCGCCGCACGTTGGGAAAGAATCATTATCAAAGACGAGCCATCATTTACAGGTACACTTCCTTCAGCCTTTTTTGGATTTCCACCTTTGGTTGACGGGGGAACGGTTGACGATATTATTATTGAGGTAGCCTTGGCCCCAATTGATGGTCCTGGTGGAATCCTCGGTCAAGCCGGGCCTAGGTTTGTTAGATCGAATGATTTCTTAACATTGTCTGGAGTTATGTTCTTTGACGTGGCAGATTTGGATTTCTTAGAGCAATTGGATCTGTTCGAGGAAGTTATTGTTCATGAAATGGGCCATGTATTGGGTGTAGGTACGCTTTGGAACGTATCACCAGCCTTTGATAGAACTCTTCGTGGAGGCACGGATGATGCCCCTTATTTCTTAGGTAGAAAAGCCAATGTTTTCTGGAATGCAGAAGGTGGTACGTTAGAATTGCCTATAGAAGGTGATTTTGGTCCGGGAACAAGATTTGGCCACTGGGATGAAGCCGCCTTAAACAATGAACTAATGACCGGTTTCTTGAATTTAGGTGAAAATCCTCTAAGTAGAATTACCGCTGGCTCAATGAAAGATTTAGGCTACGGTTCTGCGTCGGTAGGCGAAGCGTATGACTTGCCCAAAGGAACACCAGGTGTAGCTGCTAAAACTGCAGAATCAGGTGAGGGACTACATATTGCTGAAATGGAAGAATTACTTCCGCCAATTGGTATTGTAAATATGAAGAACAAGAACTAAGGATCAGTGATGAATTTTTGACGCTGAATTAGTACACTACTACAGGATATTAAGAGCTTGCATTTGAACCGACGTTCAGATAGCAAGCTCTTTTTTTGGTCTTATAATAGGATGTTTAGTTGTTCTAGGGCTTATCCATAAAAGCATTCCAATAGATTTCTTAACGGTAAACAATTTCGTTCGAGTATAAGCGTTATATGAGTACTAATCATAACATCATAACCATGAAAAAATTAAGTACGTTAGTGTTAGCAGTCCTTTTTATAGGCCTTTGTTCCTGTAGGGATTCTGCACAAGAGCAAAAAGATTTGGATGCGAATCTTGACAAAATCGAGGCGGTAGAGCAAGAAGTTGATGAGACCACCCAAGATGTGGAACAAAAGGCAGAAGAAGTAGAATCTGCGCTTAATGATTTAGACAATTTGTAAAACTTAAAGTAAAGAAAAAATGAAATATACAATTAGAATAGTAGGATTAATGCTTTTTTCGTTTGTTTTAATGACCACCTCAAGTTATGCCCAAGGTAAGTCGCAAGAAAAAGGAAAAGCAAAAAAAGAGAAGGTAAAGAAAGTAAAAGAAGATGCTGTTGATGAAGTTGAGGAAATCCAAGAAAAAGGCAAGGACAAGGCTGCCAAGATGAAAGAAAAAGGAAAGGATATGAAGGAGAAGGGCAAAGAAATGAAGGATAATGCCCAGGACAAAATCAAAGGCAAAAAAGATAAAGATGGCGATGAAGATGATGACGATGTCGATGATGAATTGGATGAATTGGAAGAAAAAGCCGAAAAGAAGGTAAAAAAAGAAAAAAAGGAAAAGTCGAATAAGGGAAATGCCTATGGTCGTGACAAAGGTGATATGAGCCATAAGGAATTCGGTCAACACAGAGCGGCAATGGCTAAAGAAAAAATCGATGATACTGAAGCTGTTCTTGTTAAAAATGAAGAAACCTTAAACCGAGGGCGCCAAAAAGTAAAGGAAGCCAAAGAGAAAGTAGCGAAGCAGCGTCAGGAGAAAAGTGAGGATGAAGAGGTGCTGAAGCAAAAGGAAGCTAAAATTTCTAAGGCTGAGGAGAAATTGAACGAATTAGAAGATGTGATTAAAAAAGGAAAGGAAAAGATCAAAAAGCAACGCAAGGAAATTGAAGAAGTAGGCAATACGCCAATTGAATAGCAACCTTACATAATCGTTCCTTAAAACCTCTATTTTCTAAATAGGGGTTTTTTTATGTTCAAAATCGAGGGATTTAAACGCTATGGTCATTTTCATTATCTGAAGTGCATCACTTAGTTGGTTTCTAGGAATTGTGCAGCCAAACCCTGCTTTAAAATTTCAGTGCATTGGCCATGGTAATCTGATAATGGGTACAGATTTTTCAAATAATCCTTACCTTAATCAACTCACTAGAAATCAACAAAATGAAACCAAGATTCCGTTTACTTTTTTTCGTGTTTTGTTCCTTTCCATTCCTACGCGTGTTTTCCCATGTTTCCGAGGGCATTGCATCGACTTACGCTTATGCCGATAGCACCCAAACTGTAGTGGTATGGTTTAAAAAGCAATATTTACCGGATGCAGATTCTTATGTAAAGCAGATTGCTGCTTTCAAGGGTAAAAAAAGAAGTGCCTTGCGTATAGAGGTGGTTGCGGCCCTCAAAGCGATGAGTGCCAGCTCTTTTGCGCGGGTAGAAGCAAAGCTCAAGGAACTTGAATCAGAAGGTTTGGTAGCAAACGTGAAGCAGCATTGGATCATAAACGGATTTAGTTGTACACTTACTCCTGAGGGCTTTAAAGCCATTGAAGCGTTAGAAGAAGTCGCTACTATTTTTAAGAAGCCAAAACCCAGAGCCACTAGGGGAAAAAATATGGGTCCGGAGTACCTTGCGACTATTCCCATCACTGATTTTGACCCAAAGGAGGTGGAATCCTACCCTTGGAATATCAAAAATATCAGAGCGCCAGAGGTATGGAATGAATTTGGAATCACCGGCAAGGGCGTGCTGAATATTGTACATGATTCGGGCTTTAAATTAGATGTTCCGCCCTTGGCCTCGAATCTATTCACCAATGAGGGCGAAATTCCTGGGAATGGCATAGACGATGACCAGAACGGCTATATCGATGATTACCATGGGTACCATTTTGATGAGGCCAGCGCCAATATAAACGAGCCTATTATCCGCAGGAGAACCAACATACATGGCAATTTATGTGCAGCCATGATCGTGGGTACCTATGCGACCGATAGCAAACAGGCCATCGGGATAGCGCCTGAGGCGAAATGGGCACCCGTATTGGCGACCTCCAATATCGAAGAAGCCATAGAGTGGGCCATTGAGCAAGGAGCAGATACCTACAGTATGAGTTTTTCGCAACCCAATCTAGGGGAATATCGTACCCATTGGCGTAAGGTCATAGAGCAGGGGAGTCTGTGTGGCATCGTATTCATTTCGGGCGCTGGTAATTTCGCTTCTGGGGCCAATTATGCACCCGTACCGGTACAAATGCGTAACCCCGAGGATATACCCCTTGCCGTATTGGGTGTAGCGGGCGTTGGCGAAGACGGTCAGCGTCCCAAATTCAGTAGTCAAGGGCCTGTGGAATGGAATACGAGCTATTATAAGGATGGTCAGGTAGACAAACCCGATTTTACGACGATCAATGCCAAGGTGCCCTGTATAGACCCAGAAGGGCGCTTATTGAATATGGCCAGTGGCAATTCGCTCTCCGGGCCACATATGGCCGGTATCGTATCGTTAATGTTAGCTGCGGATCCTGAATTATTGCCATGGGAAATTCGCGATATTCTTTTGAAAACCGCCAAGGATATTGGTACCCCTGGGTTCGATTATCAAAGCGGACACGGCTTTGTGAATGCTTATGATGCGGTAAAGGAAGTTTTGGAAGAGTAGACAAATTGTACATTCTTATGTACTCGCCGAAATACATATATACCTATTATACTAAATAACCAACCAAGCATGCCTTCCTGTCTGCCGAAAATGGGTATGTGTAATTGCAGATACCACCTACATTCTATCTTTTAAGCCATTCACGGAATCGCGGCGTTCTGCTATTAGAAGTATATAGGGTTTGTGTTGCGCAATTCAATATAACTTCCAATCTATTTTTGATAAAGGATTTATGTCCTATTATATACGCGAAGTTTACGATTTCACTCCTATTGATTTGAAAGAAAAGGTCCGGGTTCAGTTGTGCATAAATGCGCTTCAGACTATCATTAAGAATGTGTTTATTCAATTCATTATCCATGGCCAGAACAAAATCTCCCTGTGCCTTAAAAAATACAATGTTGGCTGTTCTTAGCAGTAATTGTGAATTCTTCTTTTTGACGATAAAACTATCTTTATATATTTTTTCCTGCCTTACTTTACGTGTTAGTATTTTCAATTGACTATTCTCTGTTTTCATTTGTTTAATGGTCGACTGATGGACTATCCAGTCTCTGGTAAACCTGAAAAAGAACGATATAATAAAAAAATTTATGGTCAAAAAGTTCAATTCTCCTAAGACCAAGCTGTTCCTACCCGTTAACTCCGTAGCCAATACTTGTATAAAAGGTTCGTCATTTGATAAGTAGACTGAAAAGATTGCCGCTCGCGATAGCTCATAAAATACCAACATGCCTAAAGAAAGAAGTACGTAAACATGCCATTTTTTTCTATTTAAGAATGTTGGAATTAGCCAATACACATTCATTAAGAATACGACAGGAATGGCAATGGCAATATGCGGTGCGATATCCGGCAAAAAGCTTGTTGAAATCCAGCTTTTGGTCCAACGCACATTTATGGAAGAGAAATATGCCAGCCATATCAGCAACAGAAAGCAATACTCCAGATTAAACTTCAACTTAGAAAAGCCTAGATCATTTATGTTAAAGCGTAATGTCATAGGTATATGACGATTTAAGTGAAAAAGTGTAACAAATTGATGTGCCACAAGGCCTAATTCAACCTGAATTTCAACCCAGTTTAATGGAAACAACTGATTTTGAGGTAACTAAATTTCAGCTTACTCGTATTATTGTTAGTGTGAAAGAATCAATTTCCAATATCGCCTTAGGTTTTCTATTGACCATTATGTTCATGGTTGGTGAACTGTACATCACCGCTAAAAATTGCTTGAAGATTTATAACAGTATAGATTGGTCAGTACCAAACGAATCTAAAGTTGCACACCTTTACTTTTTGATCACAAGTGATGAAAACGAAGCATATTCAGATGATACCAAAATTTGTAATTAATAATAACCGATGAAACTTACAATCAACAATTTGTCAAAAACATATAGTAACGGTACCAAAGCCATCGATAATATATCTTTAGAAATCAATGAAGGGATGTTTGGTCTGCTTGGACCTAATGGAGCGGGAAAATCATCATTGATGCGAACACTGGCAACACTTCAATTACCAGATTCCGGACAAGTACTATTCAATGATATCGATATATTTTCAAACAAAATATCATATCGAAAACAACTAGGTTATCTACCACAGGAGTTTGGGGTATATCCAAAAGAATCTGCAAAAGGATTATTAAACTATTTCGCTGTCTTAAAGGGAATTTCGTCAAAAAAAGATCGCGATGTAATGGTCGATTATGTTTTGGAAATCACCAACCTTGTAGACGTCAAAAAAAAGCATGTAAACACCTTTTCTGGTGGGATGCGACAGCGCTTTGGTATTGCACAATTACTGCTCAACCAGCCGAAAATTGTAATTGTAGACGAACCCACAGCCGGACTAGACCCTGCGGAGCGTACACGTTTTCTAAATGTGATTCGAAATATCAGTAGTGAGAACATTGTTCTTTTTTCCACACATCTTGTTGAGGATGTAAAAGATCTATGCAAAGAAATGACCGTGATGAATTCTGGTTGGCTTGCTCCTAAGATCAGTCCGTCTAGTGCCATCGATCAATTAAAAGGAAAAATTTGGGAAACCATGGAAACAGAAGAAAAGCTAGATGCTACTTCTATTTCCTATATAAAGCTCAGTGATAGATATAATTCGGAAAATGTATTATTAAATCGAATTTATACCGAAGAACGGGTACCTGACACCTTTTTTTCAGTAACTCCAAAACTAGAAGACTTTTACTTTTTAACACTAAAAGGCACGTAAATGGCAATATTTTTATATGAAATAAAAGCGTGGTTAAAGCACCCTTTATTCTATTTATTTTGTTGTAGTTTTTTTCTTTTTTCCCTGATTACCATGCTGGGTACCGGAGGTTACTTTGACGAAGTTTTGAATGCCAAAGGGAAAGTTCTCTTTTTGAATTCACCTCATGCACTTAGCTCAATTAGTTTTCTGTTAGCCAAATTTTTACTCTTCGTAATAGCAGTGTTGGGAAGCTATGGGCTATACAAGGATTATCGTAATAACGCACACGCTTTTCTGTACTCTTTTCCTATTTCCAAATCTGCTTACCTAAATGGAAAATTGGGAAGCGCATTGTTTGCTATTATCGTAGTGGCATGTGTTACAATTTTAGGCATTTGGGTAGGCGATATGATGCTAGGTGTTGCCAATCCTAAAATTATGCCCAAGAGCTCCGTAGGATATTTAGTAACGCTTTTTGTGTACTTCGTCCCAACTTTAATCACCTCAGGGGTGCTGGTGTTCACGGTTGTAGGTACCACTAGAAATATGTACAGTGGTCTTATAGTTGTGATTTGCTTTGCACTTTTACAGATGCTTTCAGAGCAGCTGTTCTTCAATCAAAAAATAGTGTTGGCCCTTGTAGATCCATTCGGACAAAACGCTTTTCAAATGGCAACGCAACATTGGGACGTTGACCTTAAGAATACGCTTAAACTGCCTATAAATTATTTGACGCTGATGAACAGACTTCTTTGGTTCATAATTGCTTTGTCCTGTTACGCACTATTCTATAAAAAGTTTGACTTCACCTACGTGCAAGACAAAAAATTTAATACACTTAGAATAAAGAAAAGCAAAATAGGGCATGTTAATGTACGAGGAACGAAATCCATTATAAAAGTTCGCCATAATTTTTCTCTTATTTCAAAACTTAAGACGACTATATGGTTAATGGTTTATGATTTTGGGAAAATCGTTAAAAGTTGGCTCTTTTTAGTGCCCTGCCTATTTGGAATAATCATCATATTTTTTATTCAACTAAGAATTACTCAAACTGGTGAATTCAATTTACTGCCATTAACTAGATTATTTATTGGAGCACCTTTAACTTTTTATACCGTGCTTGTTGTTATTAGTACATTCCTATTCTCCGGATTGTCGATACACAAGGCAAAGCAGCATAAAGTAAAGGAGTTGGTAGATAGTTCACCAATCGAAAATTGGCAATTCATTGTATCTAAAATTGGAGCTGTGGGACTAATGCAAGTGGTTCAGTTGATCCTTTTTCTATTGGTAAGTGTAAGTATACAAGGGTTAAATGGCCACTATCAATTTGAGTTAGACCTGTACTTATACCATCTTTTCATTTTGTTGTTGCCAGTTTTATTCGTGTGGAATATTACCAGTCATCTTATTCATACAATGTTTACAAACGTTTTTGTTGGGCTCTTTGTCTTATTGGTCTTATGGTTGAGTGCGCAATCGTTGGAGTCTCTAGGCATTCATACCAACCTATTAAAATACAACTACCTACCCAACTTGGAGTATTCAGATTTTCATGGCTATGGGAATCAGCTAAAAGGATATTCACTTTTGCAATCATATTGGCTGTCATTTGCTTTAATGTTAATCATTCTTCTTACGCTTCTTTGGCATCGAGGAAGTCTATTTTCAGTTAAGGAAAAGTACAGTTTGGCTAAATCTCGACTAAAAACACCTACGCTGTTGCTCTTAATTTTGTTTACGTTGCAATTTGTTTGGAAGGGCAATAAAATTTATGCCTTTGAACTAGAAGATCAGAACCAAGTAAAGGCATATGATGGTAAATCATTTGAACATTATAAAGCGAATTGGGAGGGTCATGGATCAAGTGAACAACCTAAAATCAAGGATGTAGATCTTCAAATTGATTTATATCCCGAGGAGGAGCGTTTTGTTGCAAAAGGCCAATATATCATGGAAAACCAAAGCAAGGTTGCCATTGATACTGTTTTTGTTCGTACAGGATTTGACGAAAACACGCAACTACACTGGGAAAACCAAGCGCAACTCGTAAAAGCAGATGAAAAATTAAAAACATATCTGTTCAAACTAAATAATACCTTATACCCTGGCGACCATATCAACTTCTCATTCACGATACAAAATGTGACCAATGGTATGTTCTCCAGAAACTCAAATGTGCTCAAAAACGGCTCCTTTATCCGACAAGACATATTACCTAGAATCGGATATCAGTTTGTACAACACGAAGTATCGCTAACCGATAGTTTGGTGCATAAGCATAACTACTTTCACAGAGACGCTACTTACGTGAATCTTCGTACTCGAATAAGCACAACAGCAAATCAAACGGCAATTGCCCCTGGTACTTTAATTTCCGAAAGTCTTCACAACGGACGGAACTCATATGAATATCGAACAGGAACACCTGTGAAATTTAATTTTTCTCTTCACTCGGCTACGTTTGAGCGGTTGGAAGAGTATTACAAAGACATCAAAATTCATCTGTATTTTAACAAAGGTCACGATCAGAATACCGAATCTATGGTAGCCGGACTAAAAGCGGCATTGAAATACAATACAAAGTGGTTCGGAAAATACCCCTTTGAACAAGTTAGAATTGTTGAATATCCATTTAATGAAGGCGATTATACCGCAACATTGACCACAAACAATATTCCCACTTCAGAAATGCTCTTCAATATGAATTTAGCGACGATGAAGGATAAGATCAATTTACCCTTTTATGTTATGGCACATGAACTTACACACCAATGGTTCGGAAATAAAATACTACCGGCTGATGCTGAAGGCGCAAAAATGCTGACCGAAAGCCTAACGGAATATATTACGCTCAATATTTATCGTGACCATTTTGGAGAGGAAATGGCGAATGTATTCCTAGAGGCACAAGAAAATAGATATCAAAGAGGCAAAAAGTCGGCAAAACAGGAAGAAAGGCCTTTGTACAAAGTTTTAAGTCACCAAGAATATATCGCTTATGGCAAAGGCGCGATTGTTTTTGACAAAATTTCGAGCCTTATAGGCAAGGACAAGCTGCACTCGGTCCTTGCGACCTTTTTAGAGAAATATGGGAATGAAAGTTCTTATTTCCCTACAACAAATGATTTTATCCAATTGCTAAAAACCAAAACAAACAACGAGCAGTATATGCGAATTAAAGATTGGTTGACCCAGCTATAACTAAATTGAATATTATGGGAAAAAGACTTGTATTTTTTGGATTACTGGTATTTAACATTGCCTGTCAAATACCTCAAAATGAGCCCGGTAACGAAGCATACTGGAAGGTTGTCTACAAAAACGATAAGCAAGGAAATAGATTGCAAGGAAGTAAAAAAGAACTTATAAAATATATCCGTAATGGGGCAGATATAAAGATAGGATGGGGAAGCCAGGGAAAAACGAGAAGCGTCGAACATTTGTCGAACCCCAGTTGGATTGCTGTATTAAACGAATCAGAAGTGGTTGTTCATCTGCAGCCGCACTATACGGCAACCACCGATTGGGACAAGTTGACATCAAATTTTTCAGACACCCTAAATATCAATGTGGAGTGGCGCGTAGTAATTACAACAAAAGGGGAGTTTGATGCCGTTTGGTACAACAAACACAAGGGAACATTGATAAGGCGAGTTCCACAGAAACATACCATGACATGGTTTGTTAAAGGTACGGCTGATCTAAACAGACCTTTATTTCTTAATGAATAACTATATAAAACTATAATCCGATGAAAAAACAACTAATTGTATTAATGATTTTTTTGTTTCTATTGAGTTGTCAAACACAGCAGCATGAGAATGTTACACCCCTTGGTTGGACCTTGGTTTATAAACATGACAAGCAAGGTAATACACTATATGGTTCTAAAGAAAAATTAATGGAAGCTATCCAAAATGGCCTATCGGTGCGCGTTGGCTATGGGAGCCAAATCTCCGAGGACCGTTCTATAGAACACCTTTCAGATGCACAGTTTTTGACTATATTAAAAATTGTTGACCAACATGAGGTGTATGCACAATTAGCACCGATCATGCGTCAAGATCCCTTTAAAACTAATGATACTATAGCAATAAAAATGGTTCCAAAATACCAATGGCGAACCACCATAGGAACCAACGGTATAAGTAGTAATGTTATGGTTGATAAGTTTAATGATTCTTTGCAGGGAAGCAATGAAAATAGGAGAGGGGCCATGTGGTTTACCAACTATCCGTCAAAGTTTAAGGCGAAAAACAAAACCTTGACATTTAAATAGTATATTCATCCAATAAGAGGTAGAATTATTGGTTTAAAAATGAGGTGTCCCCAGTTTCTATTGTTTTTTTTGATTCTTCTATGTCAATGCGATTCTTCAAAAGGCCTGAGCCAATCAGAATCGAATTCAACGTATGATCTTAAATTTATCGATTTCTTATTCGAAAAGTATGCAGGCAAACAGCCTGGTGCAAGTGTTGTGGTTATCAAAGATGGACAAATTGAATTTTCGAAGAGCTATGGACTTTCGGATATGGAACACAACATTAGAGCTACAACAAAAACCAATTATCGAATTGCTTCGGTATCCAAGCAATTCACTGCCATGGCCATTATGATTTTGGTGCAGCGGAATAAGCTTTCGTACGATTCTAAATTGACTGAAATCTTTCCAAAATTCCCAGAATTTGGAAAAGATATCACCATCAGGCATTTGTTGACCCATAGATCTGGATTGGTCAAATACAATAGGTTTATTGATCCTAGCAGCACTGAACAAATGTCGGATAAAGATGTGTTGCAAGGTCTTTTAGGCGTGGATGAGACTTATTTTTCTCCCAATTCCAAGTACGCCTATAGTAATACGGGTTATGCAGTATTAGCTCAAGTTATTGAGAAAGTATCAGGAAAGACTTTTGCGGAATTTATGAAGAACGAAATATTTCTGCCCCTAAAAATGCACAATTCCGTAATTCTTGAAAAAGGTAAACAAATAAAAAATAGAGCATACGGCTACATTGTAAAAGATACTTCTGTTATTGCCAAAGACCAAAGCCGTACCAGCGCTATTCAAGGTGATGGAGGTGTATATACTTCGGTTTCAGAATATTATAAGTGGGATAAGGCATTGTATTCTAGTAAATTGATACCTCAAAATGCCCTAGACCATGCATTTTACAATTATGACGAAAACGGAAAATCGTCTTTAGATGGTTATGGCTATGGTTGGTTTGTAAGCTATTATAACGGAATAAAGATATTACAACATGGGGGGTCTTCCACAGGATTTGGTAGCCACGTAATACGCATACCTAGTGAGGGCATTTCAGTTGCACTATTTACGAACAGAAATAAACGGGGCCAGGAATTATCCAATCGTGCGAAAGCCCTCATAAGTCATTTCACAAACGGAAAGTTCCAAATGCCATTTGAGATAGTTCTAGAGCAAGAAATCGAATCAAATGGCATAGAGAACGGTATAAAATTATATCACCAAATCAAGAAAAACACGCTACACTATAATGTATCTATGGAGGCCCTGTTCAATTTCGCAATTGCCTATATTAATGAGAACAAAAGCAATGAAGCCTTACAATTATTTTCAGTTTTAAAAGCTGATTATCCGGAGTATTTTGGAGGATATTATGGAAGCGCATTAATTTTCAAGGAAGAGAACAAGAAGGATAAAGCCATTCAAAATTTGAAAAAAGTCATTGAATTTGCAAGGGAAAAAGAACAATGGGCTGTGGAACAAGCTACTGCACTCATCAAGGAGCTTGAATTGCAAAAAAGCCAAAGAAAATAATGTGATTGCCCTTCACCAAATGTGGCTTTTATTTATCCTCTACATGTCGATTGACACCGGCATTAGAATAGGGTGCGCTTCAACACTCCCATAATTTTCTTGGTTCTAAACACCGCTGAGAATTGAGCATAGGGGATGGGAACGGTAAATCTACAGCCATATTGCTATCTTTAAGGTCAGATGAAAACGCTTAAGAAAAATAGTAGAATAGCACCCCTATGTAAAGGACATCTACTATATTGAGAATGCTGATGAATCGGCCATCACTCAATTACCGTTTTACGCCGATGGATTTCCGGGAATGGTTCACTCCAAATCAAAAAACACCTTCAGTTTACAGCCACGAAACAAGACCTTATCAAATTTTTATCTATACGGGCAGACGATTAAACCCATTTCCTTAAAAGTTGCGGGTTCCTTTGAACTAATAGTGTTCAAATTATATCCCTTCGCTGTAAAATTGTTGTTGGGCATAAATCCGAAACAGCTGAACGATGATTGCTTTGATCTGCTTGACTCACACAACATATCTATATAATAAGCGGATCCGATTCTAGAAAAACATCTATGCTACGATACTTGTGTAATTAGGTGGAAATTGTTTTATTCCAACCTTAAGAATCAGACGTAATCACTTCTTAAGATGGCTAAATAGCCAAGTTACTTTTATAGGGCTTTCTCAATTGTTTGAATCTCCTTGCTTTTTTAATATTTCGTCTATTTCCTTAATCCTTCGTTCGGAATAGGAATTTTCAGGATTTAACGCTAAGGCTTTTGCATAGAGCGGTCTTGCCTTCTGATATTGTCCCATTAAGTAGTGCAGGTAACCCAAACTACCATGAGTATCATAAGACTCAGGATATTCTTCCGCATTAATTTCGAACAATGCTACGGCCTCATCTTTTTTTCCTAATTGAAAGAACATAGTATATCCGACAGATTTCAATACTTCTTCTAAGTTTTTATCTGGATTTTCAGTCTTTATTTCCAGCACAACCTGTTCTAAAGATTTATCGGTTTCTTTCAGAAAATAAGTACTCATGATCTTTTCAATCAGAAATGATTCTTTGTTCTTCAATGATTTATCCACTATACCGGCGATTTGTTCTATCATGATATCTTGAACAGCATAGTGTTTATATCCTGTAGTGAGTACAATGACCGTTAAATTCTGGTCCATGAATTTTCTAAACCCGCTGACACCCCCACCACTAAAACCATAAGAGTCGAATTCATTTACGGTATACACGTCCCAACCATGTAAGAACTTCCTGTTGCTATCCGTAAAATCAAATGGTGTCCACATAGCCATTTTTGTTTCTTTCGAAAGAAGTTCATCAGCGTCAAGTCTATGATTCCAATCGATATATTCATCTAATGTCAGATTCATGCCCGCCAAAGGATGGTTTTTCACACCTGAGAATTCTTTTTTAATTTCAAATGCTCCTTTTTCTTTTTTATAGTCGTAATAAGTAGCCTGATGAGCGCTATTTGAA
>CALIJE010000166.1 GCA_938017825.1 uncultured Flavobacteriaceae bacterium | reverse complement strand
TCGGTACTCTATGCGATACATATTGGGATTGGGATGGGAATAAAAAACATAAAGGAAGAATTCTGAACTAACTAGCCTATGGTGCTTATTGGTGCACCCTATTCTAACTATGAAATTATTTGAAAGGGTAAAAAGTAAGTTTTTCAAGGGCAACGTTCGGTCTGTTCAGGCAAAAAAAAATGTGCTGCTGACCATTCTGATCAAAGGTCTTGGAGTACTTATTGGATTTATCTATTTTCCGTTATCATCCGATTATCTCGGCCAAGTTAAATTCGGTATTTTTTTGATTCTGCTCTCAATCGTCGATTGGTTTCTGAATTTTGATATCGGTATTGGCCAGGGCTTGCGAAACAAATTCGGTGAAGCGGTGGCGAAGAATGAAACTGAGAAGGCCGTTTCCTATGTCAGTACTGCATACTTCACCCTAGCGGCCATAATTGCCGCCGTAACCTTAGTGCTACTAATTTTGAACTTCACATTGCCATGGACCACTTGGGTAGATATCCCAGTAGATTTAGTGGAAGAAGTCAAGATACTCGGGGCCATAATTATCCTTGCCTTTGCGGTTCGCTTTGTCGCTGGGAACATCTACGAAATATTCTATGCCATGCAAAAAATGGCCTATGTTGAGTTTTTCGCACTCTTGACAAAGGCTTCTTTTCTTGTACTTATACTGTTAATTCCTTTTATGGCCACCGAATCCTTATTATTATTCGGAACGGCGAGATCTTTGACCTTTGCCCTTGTACCACTTTTGGTAGGGCTATATTATTTCAGAAGTAAATTTAGTACATATAGACCGTCGTTCAAACGTATAAAGATGCACTATTTTAAGGATCTTTTTTCGTTAGGGATGAAGTTTTTCCTTATTAAGATTGCCATGCTCATTATTCATCAAACCAATAATATTTTGATTGCTGGCTTGGTGTCTATTGAAGGGGTTCCCCAATATGAGGCAGCATATAAATACCTTTCTATCTTCATGCTACTTTTCGTAATACTCAATAATCAATTGTGGCCCTCCAATACCGAGGCCTTTGCCAAGGGTGATTTTGATTGGATGAAAAAGTCGATGCGAACAGTTTCAAAAATCTGGTTAGGAACGGTTGTTCTGGCTTGTTTAATGGTACTCATATCACCAATTTTTTATAAAATTTGGTTGCCAGATGATTTACAGATTCCATTGGCTGTTTCAATTGCGGTCGCAATTTCTATTTGCTTAACCAATTGGGTGAATATGTATAATATTGTTTTGAACGGTACAGGAAAAATTAAACTACAAATGTACGCATGGCTATTTGCCGCACTGATCAATATTCCGGCTTCGATGTTTTTTGTTAAGGTTATGGATTTGGGTATAGTAGGGATTGTACTCGGCACGATTACAAGCCTAATCCCAGTCGCCATACTCTCACCAATTCAAGTGAACAAAATTTTGAAAAATAAAGATCGCGGGATATGGACGGAGTAAGTTGTGCCAATTTCATATGTAAGAACTATCACAAGTAGTTCAATGACTAAAAACAAAGTGGAAAACAGTTCTAGACATATTGGATTTGGAATTATTTGCGAAGATTCGTGGTTATATGCCTGGCAAAAAACGACTTTGGAAAAGTTGATGTCAGAAAATGATGTCGAATTGAAATTGGTCGTCTTTCACAACAATCGAGAAAATGAGATTGGTAAAACCGGCAACCCTAGTTGGTTATGGAAGTACCACCGTAGTCGTGTATTGAAAAAATCATCTACTTTAAAGCTCCAAGATTCCAAAACGCTGTTCGAAGGAGTGCATAAAATTCAAAGCAAGGTTGCCGAAAGCCATAATACAAAAGGTGTCTTGGAAGATGCAGATCTTCAAAAAATAGCAGAAGCGGGGCTTGATTTTATCATAAATTTTTCTTCAGCAGTAGATTTAGGACGGCTCTTGAGTATACCGAGGTACGGGGTTTGGGCGTACCACTTTGGAAATCCTGAGAAGCACACGCAAGAAGCACCTTTTTTTTGGGAAATATACCATCAGCGCTTCATTTCAAGCGCTTATTTGTTATGCTTATCAGATGGTGGCATAGGTGAAGAGCTTCTTTGTCAGGGGCATTTGAAGGCCAACAGTTCTCAAAGAAAAAACATTGACAATTTACTCGGAGAATGTACATCTTGGCCTTTAAAGATGTGTGTTGATCTCCGAAATGGTCAGATTAAAAATTTAGGGGATAGTAATCATATTGTGAGGAGAAAAGTCAGCATAGTCCCGAGCAATTTGCAAATAGTGCTCTTTCCTATTATTCAATTTAAATTACGCTTAAAGCAGGCATTCAAATTATTGTTCTATACCGATTATTGGAATATAGGTGTAGTTCATGCTCCGATAAGCGAGTTTTTAAATGCGGGTAAAAAGCACGAGGTGAATTGGTTTCCCAATATGCCCAAAAATAAGTTTATGGCGGATCCCTTCGGTTTGTTTTTGGAGGATCGTTTTCATATAATCTATGAAGATTTAAAATTTGAGGAAGGAATAGGCAAGACTGCAAGTTTTTTATATAAAGAAGGCGAGTACACCGAGAATAAGATTGTTATCGATGAGGAGTTTCACATGTCCTATCCGTTTTTGTTACAGCACAAAGATGATATTTATTGCATTCCCGAAACCTATCAAGCAAAACAGGTACGCTTGTATAAGTCACGAAAATTCCCTTCACATTGGGAACTAGAAAAAGTGCTCATTGAGGACTATGCGGGCATAGATAGTACCTTGTTCAATTACAAAGGCACTTGGTATCTTTTTTCCACGGATAAAGATAACGGACCCCATTATAATCTCAACATTCATTTCGCAGATGATCTTTTTGGCGTATGGGAACCTCATCCTAAAAATCCGGTAAAAACCGATATCAGATCAGTTCGACCTGCCGGTACCTTATTTGAGGAAGCAGGAGAACTTTTTCGACCCTCTATGGATTATTCGGAAAAGATAGAAGGTAGAATTACAATCAATAAAATAAGGATACTTTCGAAATTGGATTTCTTGGAAGAAGTGCAGCAAGTGCTACAACCGTTCCAAAATTCCTATTTTTCAGACAAGACCCATACCTTAAGTAAGATGGGGCAGTATACCTTGGTAGACGGGGCCAAAGAATTATTTATTTTGGGCAACTTTGGTGCGTTCAAGTATAAAATGAAACGGGTATTGAACAAGTTAAGGAACAAATAAATTCGCTTACTTGACTTTCACCCAGAAAAATGCGCATTTCATAGGTAAAAGATGAACTCAAAACGAGTTGATTTAGATTATAGGTATTATAGAAGTACCTTGCGCTTTTAACTAAATAGGGGCAAAAGCAATGTGCGGAATATGTGGTAAAGTTCATTTTGATATAGCGAATCCAGTACTTCAGGATGACATACATAAAATGACCGAATTAATTACCCACAGGGGTCCGGATGACAGTGGTTATTACGTCCGAGGGAATGTAGGTTTTGGATTTAGAAGATTGAGTATAATTGATCTTCATACTGGACATCAACCCCTTTCAAATGAAGACGATACGGTCTGGATTGTTTTTAACGGTGAAATCTACAACCACAACAGTCTAAGAGAACAGTTAATTGCCAAAGGTCATCGTTTTAAGACCGGAAGTGATACCGAGACCATAGTGCATTTATATGAAGAGTACGGTAGCGAATGTGTAAAGTACCTACGAGGTATGTTCGGCTTCGCCATTTGGGACGAAAAAAGCAAAAAACTATTCTGCGCCAGAGACCGTTTCGGCATCAAGCCCTTTTTCTATTACTTAGATCACAACAAATTTATCTTTGGGTCTGAAATAAAGTGCGTATTGAATCAGACAAGGTCTACATCAACCCTTTCTATACCAATGCTAGATCAATATTTAGCGTATGGGTATTCATCTGAGGATAGTACAATCTATCAGAATATTCAAAAATTAAAGCCAGGGCACACCTTGGAAATAGAACCAGGGGGTAAGGTCAATATCAAAAGATATTGGGATATAAATTATGCCCCGGATTATAGTAAGACAGAAGCAGAATGGTGTAGCTTACTCGATGATAAACTCTCTGAATCAGTAAAGGCACATTTGATGAGCGATGTTCCTTTAGGTGCTTTCCTAAGTGGCGGAATAGACTCGAGCGCTATGGTAGCCCTGATGTCTAAAAATTCTAGTGCTCCTGTTAAAACATTTTCAATCGGTTTCAAAGAGGCCGAATTCAATGAACTGAAGTATGCCAGGGAAGTAGCGCAGCGGTACAATACGGAACATCATGAACAAATTGTGGAACCGGAATCGGTAGGGCTATTGCCACACTTGGTAGACAGTTATGATGAACCTTTTGCCGATGCCTCTGCCATCCCGACCTATTTTGTTTCGAAATTTGCTAGAGAACACGTCACAGTTGTTTTGTCTGGGGACGGTGGAGATGAGATGTTTGCAGGCTATAACAAGTATCAGCGCATGATGAACATGCGAAATTACAACCTCTTGCCCGAAGGTATAAGCAGGCATTTTTGGACCGCTTTACACAAAATGATCCCGAATAGTGTGAAAGGGAAGGGTGCTACCTACTACCTATCGAAGCCTAAGAATAGTTTCCCGGCCTTTTTGTCGATATGGCAGCAAGCCGAACGGGAAAAACTATTTAAAAAAGAACTGTGGCAAAATATTAAGCATTCCCCTGCAGAGCTCGGAAGAATTGCAAGCTTTACGAATTCAGGATCAGACGATTTCTTATTTAAGATGCAGAAAATGGATATGCAGAGCTATATGGTCGATGATGTACTGACTAAGGTTGATCGAGCTAGCATGCAAAATTCCCTTGAAGTCAGGGTGCCCATTTTAGATCATGAATTTGCTGAGCTGGCCGCTCGCATTCCGTCTGAGTTGAAAATGAAGGGAAGCATTAAGAAGTACATTTTTAAGGAGGCGATGAAAAAGCATTTACCCGAATCGATTATCTCACATAAAAAGCAAGGCTTCAGTGTACCTTTAAAAGCATGGTTTAAAGATGACCTAAAGGAGTATGTAAATGACCGCCTGCTAGGTACAAAGGGTCCATTGTACGAATATTTGGAGCCAGCCTATGTGCGTAAGATAATTATTGAACACAATAAGGGAATGCGAGATTTCAATGACAAAATTTGGTCCTTACTGTTCTTGGATCAATGGTTAAGTTCACGCAAGCAGTAATTTGAAAGCAGTTGTCAATTTCAAGAAATGAAAACGAAACCTAAATCCAAACAGCACATTTCAGACACTGTTCTGAAGTATGAAGAGCCCAGCGGTTTGAGTAATGGTTTGAATTATCTAATCGGGTTGGTTTTTATGATTTTGAACAAAATTCGACATGAATTTCAGGGATATAAAAGTGCACGGGGATTTTCATCGAACTTATTCGAAAAAGCGGTGAGCCATGATTTGAACGTTGTCTCCAGATGGTATGATTATCTAAAAAAATACGATGAAAAAGATGAGGCTTTTCAAGGAAAAAAAATACTTGAATTGGGGCCAGGGGCAGATTTAGGTGTTGGGCTTTTTCTAATGGCCGAAGGAGCGAAGAGTTATAGCACCATGGATGTACATAATTTGGTAAAACAGACACCGCCCGAAATATACGCGCATCTATTTGATTATTTGAAGAAGGCAGAAATTGAAGCTTCGGTTATTGAGGAACTTCAACGGCAGCTAGAGTTAACCAACAATCACAAAAATGATAGGCTAAATTATCAGGTGACCAAAGATTTCGATCTTTCGATTTTCGATGAAAACAGCTTCGATTTGATTGTAAGCAATGCTGCCTTTCAACAATTTGACCACCCTGAAAAGAGTATTGCTCAGTTCAGCAGGCTGGTAAAACCAGGTGCCAAGTTCATTGCACTGATCGATTTGAAAACCCACACTAGATATATCAAAAGTAGGGACCCTCTAAATATATATAGATATAGCGATTTCGTATATAAGCCCTTGCGCTTCAAAGGGTCGCCCAACAGAATGCGCCCTTACGAATATGAATCGGCACTTCGATCTAATGGTTGGGAGAACATAACTATATTTCCTAGGGTACGTTTAGGTGAAGAATATGTGAAAAAAGTAAGTCGATCCTTGAACGAAAAATTCAGAGATCCTAAAAATCGAATGCAGAATTTAACCGTCGTAATTTGCGCCACTAAGCCTTAAAGAATTTTTTGTACCGAGACGTTAACGGCCATATTTAGTAAGAGTTTGCCAGTAAAAAAAGAACATACACAAGAGCATATTGTATTTTTAGGGGAAAATGGGTTTCCCAAGGGTTTGGCTGCGATTCAGAGAATGACCTTAATGGCCAAGGCGCTGATACATGAAGAATACAAGGCAACAGTCATTTGTAGAAAAGGAGTCTGGGATCCTGAACAAAAACAAAACTTTGAAATAGAAGGAAAATATGAAGGTATAGATTATAGATACACCTCAAAGAGCATTTTCAAACCTAAGGGGTTCATCAACAGGAATATTCAGAAACTAAAAGGTTTACGAGGTGAATATAAGTATCTAAAATATTTAAAAAGACATGAAAGGTTAGATGGGGCCATAGTCTCGAATATGAGTGCCGTTCATTTACTGCGGTATCTTATTTATTCGGCTATACTTAATTTTCCTGTGATTTTGAATTTAGTTGAGATGGCATCCTCAATGCAAGATAGAATGTCGATCTCACAAAGAATAAACGATTTTTTAGTCGATAATTGGATACTTAAGTATTTTGATGGGGCGTTACCGATCAGTGATAGGCTTTATGATTATTATAAAACTATTTCTCCGTCTAAGCCCATACTAAAGCTTCCCATTCTTTGTGACTTTGAAAAATTCAATCTGAAGCCAGACAAAAAGGAGCGCTATTTCTTGTACTGCGGGAGCATGGCATATAAAGAAGTTATAGACTTTGTGCTAGAAGCATACAAGAATTTGGAACAAACCACCCACACGAAACTATATATGATCATTAGTGGAGGCGGAAAAGAACAAACCCAGCAGTTACTAGCAGATCTAAATAAAGATTTTGCCGATAATGTTCGATTGTTTTCGAATATACCTTACAAGGAGCTTGTAACGCTCTACATCAACGCCGAAGCCCAGCTTATTCCCATGAGACCAACGGTTCAGGATACATCGAGGTTTCCACATAAAATTGGGGAGTATTTAGCATCGGGAAACCCTGTTATTACAACAAATGTTGGTGAAATCAGGAATTATTTTGAGGATGGTGAAACAGCCTTGGTGGCTGCAACCTATACGACAGATGCATTTACTAAGAAAATGCGCTATGTATTAGAACATAAAGAAAAGGCCAAATCTATCGGCTTACAAGGTAAAGAACTAGGACTAAGGGAATTTGACTTTAAAACACAAGGTGTTCGATTGAAAGGGTTTTTGCAGGAGGTGTTGACAGCTAAATGAATTGATAAATTTTGAGAATAAATGTGCGGAATAGCAGGAATTTATAAACTTGAAAAAGACCAAGAGGTTTCTAAGGAAGTCCTCAAGAGAATGGCCGATACCATTGCGTATAGAGGTCCTGATGGAGATGGCTATTTTGTAGACACTTTTGTAGGTTTGGCGCACAGAAGACTTTCTATTATTGATCTAGAAGGAGGTGATCAACCCATGTTCAATAGTAGAGGGGATATTAGTATTGTATATAATGGGGAAATATATAATTATGTAGAACTGAAGCAAGAACTAAAACAATTAGGACATTCATTTAGGACCACTTCCGATACTGAAGTGATTATAAAGGCATATGAACAATGGGGTTTTGCCTGTCAGGAAAAGTTCAACGGTATGTGGGCCTTTGCTATCTGGGACGCCAGAGCGCAACATTTATTCTTATCAAGAGACAGGCTTGGGGAAAAACCCTTGAACTATATGCGTTATAGGAATACGTTCTTGTTCGGTTCCGAAATAAAGAGTATTCTCGCCTATACAGGGCATGTGGCCCCTGATACGGAAATGAATGAATTATATATGTTTTTGGGATATATCCCATCACCCAATACATTTTATAAATCGATAAAGAAGCTTTCCGCCGGGAAATATCTTGTGGTTAAGGATGGTAAGGTCAAAGAATATACATACTGGGACTTGCCAAAAATAACCGAGAATGATCTGCTTAAAGACGACAAAAAAGTAACTAAAGAATTGAGCGAATTGCTCTATGATTCTGTTAGAATTAGAATGCGCAGCGATGTTCCCTATGGGGCGTTTCTAAGTGGGGGCCTAGATTCTTCCTGTATTGTTTCCACAATGAGTGAAATATCATCTTTTCCTGTCAAGACTTTTACTATTGGCTTCAAGGAAAAGGCTTTTGATGAACGAGATAATGCACGTATTATAGCCAATAGATTCAACACGGAACACCATGAGGAAATTGTAGACAAATCATCGCTCGAAAGTTCCGTTCAAAAAGTACTACATCATTTTGATGAACCTTTTGCAGATCCAGCTGCGATACCTACTTCCTATTTGGCACAAAGTGCAAGAAAACATGTAAAAATGGTTCTCACAGGTGATGGCGGCGATGAGGTTTTTGCAGGATATTCAAATTATCAGAGCGAACTTTTTGCAAAGAACTATCAAAATAGACTACCGGGGTTCCTCAAAGGTAGCATGCCTATTTTAGTGAATGCACTGGCAAAGATACTGACAGGGAACGCGAGATACAGACTAAACCGAATTAAGCGGGTACTAGAATCGTTTAATGTACCTTTTGATGAGAGGTTGATTTCCAAATTCGTAAAAATCCCACCTAGGGAAATGAAGAAGTTGTTGAACAAGCAGGCTTATCCAATAGATGAATTCATTGCTTCAACTCTGGACGATTGTAGTCTAAAAGATCCTTTTTATCGCCTCAATTACTTTAACCTAAAGGTATCCCTGCCTGATCAGATGTTGGTCAAGGTCGATAAAATAAGCATGGCCAGTTCGCTTGAAACACGTGCACCACTTTTAGATTATCGAATAGTAGAATTGATGTACCAAGTTGATAAATCGATCAAAATGCCGACCTATAAGGATGAAGGTGTAAAGCATGCCCTAAAAACCGTGATGACGAATAAGTTGCCAACGGAAATTATCAATCGCAGAAAGCAGGGCTTTGAGGTGCCGCTACGAGAATGGTTCAAGGATGGAGAATTTGAAAATATGCTCAATTCTTCATTTGCCTCAACAGGTTTAAACGGACCAATGATAAAAACATTGATTGCAGAAAACAATAAAGGTCAATTTGATCATGGTACCCTATTATGGAGAATACTGCTATTGCAAAAATGGATGTCTAAATCTACCGACTAAAGGGTTAAAACAATCTAATGAGCGATAAAAAGAACGTGTGTATAACCATAAATTCCCTTGTTGATGGGGGCGCTGAAAAGCAAAGTATTTTGTTGGCAAAAGCCCTGCAACCCTATCATAAAACGACCTTGGTTATTCTAAATCCGGAGCCTATTTATGCGCCACGCCTATCTGTAATCGAAGAAGACAAGATAAACCATATTTTCCTGTCCAAAAACCCCATAAAAAAATATTTTCAGCTGACAGGGTTTCTCAAAAAAAACAAAATTGACGTCATCTTTTCCTTTTTACCAGCCGACACCTTATGGGCTGCAATATGTGGAAAAATAACTGGGGTGCCCTATATTTTTGGAGGGATTCGTAATAGTCAAATGTCGCGTACCAAGTTCATGGCACTGAGATTTGCGAATAACAATTTGCTCAATTACACTATTGCCAATAATTTTGCGGCCCTTACTTCAGCAATTGATTTTGGGTTTAAAAAAAAGGTCTTTGTTATTGCCAACGGTATTCAGATAAGGCCAGGTCTGCAAAAGCAAAAAACAGAAACAACTGTGATCACGATTATAAGCGTAGGCAGGCTAGTGAAGCAGAAACGATATGATACCGCCCTTGAAACCATAGCCAAACTCAAGAATTCTCTCGACGAAAACTATCGTTTGCACTACCGAATCGTGGGTTCTGGGCCTGAGGAAGAATTCATAAAGGCTTACATTGAAAAACAAGGGCTCCAAGAAGAGGTGCAGTTAATCCAGAATACACAAGACGTATATGCACTTCTTGAAACCTCAGATATATATTTATGTACCTCTAGTTTTGAAGGAATTTCGAATTCAATAATGGAAGCGATGAATTGTGCCTTACCAGTAGTCGCCACCGATGCCGGAGATAATACAAGACTTGTAATCAACAAAAAAAACGGCTTCATTGCAGCAATTGAAGATACTGAGGCCTTAGCAAAACATTTGCACCACTTAATAGTATCCGCATCAACGAGAGCCGAGATGGGAATGAAAAGTTATAAGCACTTGGTTGAGAATTTCGGGTATGAAGCTTTTCAAAACAAATATTTACGTCTTCTTGAAAACATATCCAGTTTTAGCATTAAAGACGGTGAAGTTCAAGTAGAATAAGAAACTAAAAGGGGTTGAATAATTTGGAAAATAAAAAAGCTAAAACATTCAAAGATATCGGCATATGAAAGTAATGTTGCTTATTGATAGCCTTGTTTCCGGAGGTATGGAAAGAAGACTAGTGGAGCTTGTAAAAGGCTTTCAGGGGCATACCGATGTACAATTGCATGTGGTCGTGTTTTCCGATAAAATTCATTATACGGAAATTTATGAAATGAATGTATCCGTAACGATTTTGAAAAGGGTTCCAAAGAAGAATCCAATGATTTTCTATAAACTCTATAGGGTATGCCAAGCATGGCAACCTGATTTGCTTCATAGCTGGGGTACCATGTCGGCGGTGTTGGCGGTGCCCACATCTGTTGTTTTGGGAATACCCCTCATTAACGGGTTTATCGTAGATGCTTCAAAAAGCATGAACTATTTTGGGGAACGGCTGGTACGTGCCAGACTTACGTTTCCTTTCTCGAAAGTAATTGTGGCAAATTCTCTTGCTGGCCTAAGGGCCTACAAGGTTTCTGACAAAAAGGGAGTATGTATTTACAACGGATTCAATTCCAAAAGAATAGCGCTCTTGCAAGATGAAATTGCGATTAGAAAAAAGTTCAATATTGAAACCGAGAAGATAGTCGGTATGGTGGCAAGTTTTAATAACAGGAAAGATTATCCTACCTATATAAGAGCTGCCTTACGAATTCTTGAAAGTCGAAACGATATAACTTTCCTAGCTGTAGGGCATGGCGAAAGTTTAGAGGCATGTAAAAAAATGGTGCCTCGTGAGTTGGCTACAAATTTTGTATTTGCTGGTGAGCAAAAAGATGTTGAATCAATTATAAACACCTTCGACATCGGTGTACTGGCCACGAATACTGAAGTACATGGTGAAGGAATCTCAAATGCCATTCTTGAATATATGGCTCTGGAAAAACCTGTGATTGCGACCACAGGTGGTGGTACTAACGAGATTGTTGACCAAGGTTCAACGGGGTATCTAATTGAACCGAACTCACCTGAAGAATTGGCAGATCGGCTGGTTCAGTTATTGAACAATGCCGATGAAGCCTATAGAATGGGCGAAGCGGGCAAGAAAAAAATTGAACAGATGTTTAGCATAGAGAAAATGATCGGCGCCTATGATGAGCTATATCGCAAACTAAAAAACAGAGAAAAAGTGGGGGTTAAATGATCCAAATCTTCCCCTAATCGAGAAAGACTCTTTTTTGACGGAATTTACCACTAAAAAACTACTAGCGACCGTATATTAGGCACTGTAAATGACATATCTATAAGGGCACGAGCGAGTTTTATCCATGGAAAAAAAGAAAAACATAGCCTTTTTCGGAATTAAGTATTTCCCACCGGTAGGAGGCACAAGTCGTGTGGCCGAGAACCTGATTCATTACCTAAAGGATGACTATAACATTACAGTCTATTGCTATAAAAACAAATTGGCCAAAAGCCATATAGAAGGAGTTAATGTAATCGAGTTTCCAAAAATCAGTTTGGGCAGCATTGGGGTGTTCATCTACTTTATGATTTGTTATTTTCACATACGCTTTAAAGGCAATTATGACCTTGTGCATGCCCATAAAATTGACAGCTTCTTTTTTCTAAATGGATTGACGAGAAAAACAAAGGTCATTGCTACCGTACATGGGCTGCCATATAAAGACGGTGTTTGGGGTGGTATTGCCAAGGCTTTTTTTAAGATCAATGAAAAGCGGTTTTTAAATTTTAAAGGAGTAAAAACTGCGATTTCAAACCCCCTTTGTAAGTTGTATAAGGAGCAATATAATGTTGAGGTAAAATATATTCCAAATGGCATTACTCCTTCAAAGGTTGAAACTACTAGCGAATTAGAACGCTTTTGGCCAAAAGGTGTTCCCGCAGGTAGCCCGTTCGTACTTTTTGCGGCGAGAAGGATTATGAGTATCAAGGGATTGCATACCTTGATCAAAGCCTTTAAAAAAATAGATTTTGAGGGCAACATATTCGTCGCCGGAGAATTGGATTTTAATCCCGACTATATTAAAGAGGTAAAGTCGCTGGGAGAAGGACTGAATATGCATTTTTTGGGCTACGTTAGTCCCATTGCTACCCTTTTGGAACTGGTGAACGAATGCGAGTATTTTATCTTTCCTTCCGAGATTGAAGGGATGTCAATGATGTTGCTGGAAGTAGCTAGTACTGGGAAACCAATATTGGCCAGTGATATACCTGCGAACCAACAGGTTTTCGATGAACGAGAAGTACTCTATTTTAAAAATAAAAGTGTAGACGACTTAGCCGATAAATTGTTATGGGTGGCCGATCATAGAAATGAATTTGAGAATCTAGGTAAGCAAGCGCAAGCAAAGGTGGTATCAAGCTATACCTGGGACAGAATTACCGAAGCCTATAAGCGTATTTACGAAAACGAGCTCTAAATAGTATTGTAACCATTTCTAGGACAGTTTAATCGAATATGTAGAGTGTTGACTTTCAAAATAACGAATTAAACCTGCTTCGGAATAAGAGGTTAACTTTTGAAAAGAAAATGGTTTTAGGTAATGTTGCCGCAAAACGATATGAAATAGCCAAATGAAATCAAAAACGGTCATTTATATTATGGTGTTTGCCATCTTGGCGGGTTCTTTTTTTTATGTGAATAACATTCATAATGACAAAGAAATAAGTGTGGCCGATCGTGAATATACATCCAACAATGATATTGGGATAGACACCCTTTCTAACAACTATCCCGAAATCCCCGTCGGTTTAAAAGCTGATTCCGTCAAGGTTAAAGTTGAACAAAGTCTTGACAAGGGTGGGAAGGCCAACGAAAGTGGTTTAAAGGTTTGGGACTGGGCAGCGATAGACCTACCGAGATTTACCGGTGATACCGGTGCTACTTTTAGCGATGGTGAATTGCATATCGATTCAGAATGTTATGAAAGACAAGTTTCAAAATTGGGCAATAAGATTAGATTTCGAGTGGATCCCAAACAACCTAAAGTGGGCCATTGGTGTTCTCGAGAATATAATATGAGAGCCGAAATAAGAACTGCTCCGTGGAATGTAAGACACCCCTTGGGAACTGAAGAATGGTTTGGTTGGAGCCTTACGTTTTCCGAAGATTACGTTATAGATCAATTTAGTGAGTGGCTTTTCTTTCAGGTGCATCATGGTGTGGTGGGAGATTCTCCTCAGATAGAATTGATGATTAGTAAGGAAGGTCAGAACAATACCAAAAATGCAGGGGAAATATGTGTAGTAAACAAAGGCAATTACCCGGATAACCACCCCACAGGCATTACCCCTAAGGCAGGTGACGAATTGAAAATAGTAGTACACACGGTATGGGGAGATAGTTCGAACGGACTATTGCAAGTTTGGATCAATGACCAAGTTGTTTATGATAAAAAAGTTGCGACCGTCTATGACAAACATCCTTGGGGTGGTAATGCCAAATGGGGTATTTATAAATGGCCTTGGGCAGACAAGAAAGCAGTTGATAAATCCTCTGAACAGGGGATATCCCATTTAGAAACCTATATGGGTCCTTTGAAGATAATTACTAGAAAACCAGGGGAGCCTCAGTATCTTAGTGACTCATATTTGATGGTAGCGCCCGAATAAACCTATAAAGTGTTGAATAGAGGTTTTATGTCTTCAAATACTGTATCCACTGCTTGTATAGCATTGCTATTTGGGACTGTAATACCCGCCAATAGATGAAAAAATTCAATTTAA
Organism: uncultured Flavobacteriaceae bacterium; assembly: GCA_938017825.1. Classification (GTDB taxonomy): domain Bacteria; phylum Bacteroidota; class Bacteroidia; order Flavobacteriales; family Flavobacteriaceae; genus Pelagihabitans. The sequence continues at coordinate 14,502 of CALIJE010000166.1, read as the reverse complement.
AAAAAGTAGAACTTGTTATTTAACTCCTTAGAATTTCTTCTCTTTTTGCCAATCGTATTTGTGCTGTATTGGTTTGTCTGCCAAAATCGGGTAAAATGGCAGAATGCACTCGTACTTGTAAGTTCCTATATTTTTTATGGCTGGTGGGATGAGCGTTTTTTGATTCTAATCTTTCTCTCTACTGTTGTTGATTTTACAATCGGTTTGAGCATGTCTAGGCAACAAGAACCACAAAAGAGGAAATTGCTTTTATGGGGAAGTATACTCTTTAATCTAGGGGTGCTAGGTTTCTTTAAATACTACAATTTTTTCATTGATTCGTGGATCGATTTATGCAGCGGATTCGGCTATGAGATTCAAAATACATGGAGTTTAAATATAATTATACCGGTTGGCATTTCATTTTACACCTTCCAAACAATGTCTTATACCATTGATATTTATAGGAATACGCTCAAACCAACTAAAGATTTTTTGGCCTTCGCGACATTTGTTTCCTTTTTTCCCCAACTAGTGGCCGGGCCGATTGAAAGAGCTAGCAGTTTGCTTCCGCAAATTTTAGGCAACAGAAGATTCAACCCACAAACGGCCGAACAAGGATTGCGATTAATAGTGTGGGGCATGTTCAAAAAAGTAGTAATTGCAGATTCGCTCGCTCCAGTTGTACAGGATATATTTGCGAACTACCACTTATACGATGGGGGTACTTTATTTTTAGGGGCCATTTTTTTTGCGTTCCAAATTTATGGTGACTTTAGTGGTTACTCCGATATTGCCATCGGAATCTCAAAATTGTTCGGGATTGAATTGATGTCAAATTTCAAGTTTCCATATTTTTCGAGAAACATTGGTGAATTTTGGCGCAGGTGGCACATTTCGCTTTCTACCTGGTTTAGAGATTATCTCTATATACCTTTAGGAGGTTCCAAGCAGGGGAAATGGAAATCACTGCGAAACATATTCATAATTTTTCTGGTTAGTGGATTCTGGCATGGGGCCAACTGGACCTTTGTAATATGGGGATTAATACATGCAATGCTTTACCTGCCCTCATTTATATTCAATACCAACAGAAAGTATGTCAGTTCGGTAATAGCCGAAAATACTATACTGCCCAATTTAAAAGAGATTATGCAAGTGTTGCTGAATTTTCTTTTTGTGACCTTGGCCTGGGTGTTTTTCAGAAGCAATAATGTAAGCGAATCATTAGGGTATTTGTCTAAAATATTCACGGACTTTTCAATTCATGTTGAATACAAAAACTATATATTCTTTTATATAATACCTTTGATTTTAATTGAATGGGTGCTTCGAAAAGATGAAAGACTTACTCACGTAAATAAAAAGTATTGGTGGTCTTTATCATTGATTTTGCTGGTATTTATAATTGCCAAATTCGGGAGTCAACAATCGTTTATATATTTTCAATTTTGAAAAAATTCGGCTTACATTTCTGCGTATTTATACTGCTGCCAATAGCCTTGGTAGCACTGCTTTTCAATACCCCTGTTTCGTTATTCTTGAATAACGCAGCGCCTGTTTACGAGTTGGTTGAAAAAACTGAGAACCAACAATTGCAAACCCGAACGTTGCTTTTGGGAGATTCTGTATGTAGGGAATTTTTCGAAGAGAAAAAGAATGATACGGTATATTGCCTTTGTGAAAACCAAAGCTACGAAGTACCCGGGAACTATTTGTTGCTGAAAAGCCTTTTGGATAATGGTTCTAAATTCAAAAAACTAAAGTTGATTATAAACCCCAGAACATTAACTTCTTCTTTGAATCAGAAGTATACGTATAACTATTTTGTGAAACCATTTCGAGATCATCTTAAAGATTTAGAATCGAGGGATGTAGACAATTTGGAGCAGAACTTCCCAGCATTTGATTTTTTGAAGTTCCGTTTTTCAAACTTTGAGATTCAAGAAGCTTATGATATTTATCAGAATGCCCAGAAAGATTCACTGGTGGTCTCTGAAGTAAATCATAGGTATTTGGCCAAGATAGATTCAATCTGTCGGGCAAATAATATCGACTTTGAATTAATTGCCCCACCCTTGCCTAAAAGCACTGTGCCGTATCTTAAGAAGTTTAATCAGGAAACCAGAGAACAATTCAGACCTTATTTTGAGTCGGTCATTTTTTATGATTCTGAAATGAGCAAGGACGGACTTCATCATATAAGCGCGGAGCAATTCAAATTGAAAAACAGGAACAAACTGGAATCCTTTTTAGACCGTTGATTCTAAATGTTACGCTTCGGCTGTGCCTTGCCTAAAATTCTTATGAAATTTTACTGTTCTAGCAACAGAATTCCGAAATCCTGGAATTACTGTGCGATTACCATAAGGAAATATTAAAAAATAGCGCAGTTCATCGAAATTAACAGCATTCCATAGACCGTTTCTTACCCTAGTGCGTTTATATGTTTGGAGCAATTAAGGAACCAACACGATACCCCAAATCTGAATCCTATGAAATCCCTTTCTCGCGATGGCCGTGGCCTTGTTGTTCAATTAATTCTATTCGCAGTTTTAGTATTCGTTTCCTGTAGTAAGGATGCTGACCTTTTGCGTGCTGCCGTAACTGAAGATGGTACTCCACCAATAATAGAGCAAGATAGCACAGATACTGGCGATTCTGAAGGAGTAGCTGAAGGCGATTCAGACGATGATACTGATCCAAGTGGTGATACAAATACTCCGCCTACGGCCATTATTTCTGCTAATACCTTAACCGGAACAGCACCGACTCAGATAGAATTTAATGGCAACGACTCCCAAGATGATAAGGGAATAGAAGAATACCAATGGGAATTCGGCGATGGAACCGTTTTCGACTCTATCACTACCTACGAATTTCAAGACCCGGGGATTTATGATGTTTCGCTGACCGTTTTCGATGTAGAGGGCCTGCAAAGTACAGCTACCTTGACTGTAACCATCAGTGCTTCACAAACGGGAAAAATTGCATGTGAAACCGGTGGGGGAAAGGCCAACGATACCGGCTCTAAAATTTGGTGCTGGGCCAACATCGATTTTCCAGACTATTCAGGAAGTACGGGGGTTGGGTTTAGTAATGGGGAACTTTTCATCGATTCTGAGTGCGATGAGAAACAAGTAGGCTCACATGGCAACGAATTAAAATTCTATATTGATCCTTTGGCCGTCCCTGATGGTAATTGGTGTTCAAGAGAATACAATATGAGGGCAGAATTACGAACTGCACCATGGGATATTCGTCATTCTTTAGGCACCGAAGAATGGTTTGGTTGGAACTATAGATTCGGGAGCGATTATAAAATTGATCTGAAAAACCAATGGAAGTTCTTTCAAGTACATCCTGGTGTTATGGGGTTATCACCGCAAATTGGATTGGAGGTAATTCATGATAGCCAATTCAATGGACACAGTGCCGGGGAAGTCTATATTACCAATGCCACGATTTCCGAGAATTATAGCCCCACTGGGATTGTTCCTAAGGCCGGGGAGACCTTAAAAATAGTAGTCCATGTAGTATGGGGAGATTCGTCAAACGGATTACTTCAGGTTTGGATAAACGACCAGAAAGTGTATGATAGGCAGGTTTCAACCGTATATGCTGACTATCTATGGGGGGGCAATGCCAAATGGGGAATTTATAAATGGCCTTGGGCATCTGAAAACGGAGTGCAAAATTCAATTGAGCAAGGAATTTCGAATCTCGAAACGTATATGGGAACGTTACGAATGATTACGCGAAGGCAAGACGACCCCGACTACTTAAAGGAAGCCTATTCAATAGTAGTTCCTGACTAAAACAATGGTCGCATTAACTATTGCTTTGTTTAAACAAGTTGCTTTTTAGCGCATTGACATAAACATAGGAAAAGAACAATACCAATGACGGCACCATAATAATGAAATTTCTACCTCTTCCGTCCAACAGAACAATTGCGCTGGCGTATATAAGGTAGAATAACATTATTGCTTTTAGTTCAAAAGGAATTTTTTTTCTAGCTAGAACAAATGGATATAGGCTCAATAGCCATAGAACCACAATGAACATATTGGGAATCATATAGCCATATGCCGACATACTATGGTTTCGATATGAAAACGGATAATGAAACACAAAACGCCCTAAGTTCGAAATAGTGTTTTTCACATACTTTTTAGGATGTGTTTTCATATTCTGAATCGCAATTGCCTTAAAAGCGCTATCACGTTCCATATGGTTTAAAGACTCCATTTTGAGGTATACATCCAAATGGTTTTCCGATAATTGACTTAGGTCTTTATAAACACTGTCTGGTTGGTAATCTTCTTTTCCCCCATTTAAGACATTTTCACTTGAAAACCAGTTCCCCCATTCATTTTCGAAAGGGGTAGATCTGTGATATAAAATCTCCCCTCCTCCAGTACCTAAGTACAATGGTTTTCCAGTTAGGGAATAGGCATAAAGAATATACGGGACGGTTAATAGAAAACCTCCTGCAACAGCCATTGAAAGTCTAATAATTTTCTTGTTTTTATAAAGCAGGAATACAACACCTAGAAGTAGAATGCTCAAAAGTATTACTTGTAAAAAAATAATCTTGACCAGTATTAGAAAACCTATGTAACATGAAACTATAGCAATTTGTTTTCTTTCCGGATGTTCACTTTTACACAATTTAAATATGTGAAACGATAATGCACATACAATCATAAAGGTCAATGGTTCGGAATATATTAAAGGCATAAAACGCAGCAATGGGGGGTAAAGTCCGACCAAAATGGCAAGAATTAGAGCATACCTTTCGGACAAAAAGAACTCAAGAGTTTTTTTGAAATATACAATACCTACAAAAACGAAAATTGCGTTTAAAAGTTTAAGGAATAGGAAGCCGGCATTCAATGCTAAAAAGGGGACCAATACCAACGGATAACCAGGGCCATTTAGGAGTTCAGGATTGTTCGCGTCGGTATAAAAGCCATTGATGATATTATCTGCATAATAAACATGCCTGAATTCGTCACCTATCAAATCATCAGATGAAAAAACAAGGATAACAACTATATAAAGCCCAAGTATGGGCAATAACGGCCAAAGTTTTTTTAAACCTGATGAAATAGCCATACCCATGCTATTTTGTTTTTGAATTCTTGGTAGCCTTAAGAATACCAGAATTTAAGTGGAAAAGTTCGTCAAAATATCTTTTCTTTTGAAGCGAAATAAACCCAAGACCCAAAAATTGAATGGCGGCCACAAAAACAAAACCACCAATTAAAAAGGCATGCGGTCTTTGGCCGTATACGGTAGCTACCGCTTTCGAGAATACATCATCAAAAAATTCGCCAGAGGCCTGAATTTCTGGGTAAATGGCATAGACATGGTAAAAAATCCAACCGATCATATATAGTGATGCGACCAAAAAAAGCAATCCTACCATCATAAAAAAGCCATAGGGCCTAAAAATGAAACTAGACATAAGCCCATTGAGAATTCCCTTGTAGATTTGAACACTTGATGTCCTGTTTTTTCCAAACTCATTTTGGAAAGTCCAGTCCAAATTCGAAGGTACTTCAACAATCCGCCCTCTAAGTATATGTGCTTTTTGAAGAATTTCTGGCATAATAGAATAGGTACTCGTCTTTAGGTTTAAGGTATTCAGAAAATCTTTTCTATACGCTCGTGCCATTCCCGTAAAGCTGTGTACATCTATGCCGGAAGTCCATCGCATAATTTTATTGAGCACCTTGCTTAAAAGAAGTCTATGAAAAGGGATAGCCGTAGTCTTGCCGCCCTTCATATAGGGTGAGGCAATTACAATATCTGCCTTTTGGTCTATTGCGGCCTCCATTAATTTTTCAACATTGTAGGGCCCAAAACTCAAATCGATATCAAGTACCACAATGTAGTCTCCTTTTGCATGTTTAAACCCATTGCGTAATGCCCCCCCTAAGTTCTGATTCACAACATTGTGATATACAGATACATTGGGTAGCATTTGGGCCAATTCTTCAGCAATTTCACCCGTATTGTCTTTACTTCCATCATTCACGATGAGAATATCCCAATCATAGGTATTGCTTTGGGCATTCATGTGGTCGCAAAGAATATGAAGACTCTTGCTAATAATTGTTGCCTCGTTATAGGCTGGCAAAAGAATGGTAACTGAAGGTCTCACTTTTGTTTCTTCAGAATGTACTTGCTTTTCAAGTGGTTTTACTTGTGTTTCCATATCTTAATTAATTAGTGCTTATGCTGTTTTTTTCGTATTTGTGTAATTACTTTCAACATGCTGTTTCACTATTGTAGACGCATATTTTTCTAGGGTTACCAAGTTAAATCGCTTGTCAAAAATGTGAATCACCTTCTTAAATATTTCAGATTTTGAAGCGCTGGGAATATGCATTCCAGGAAAAAATTCCATGCCCGAAATCATATCATTGCCTAGGAGGTCTGTAGGATGAATTAAAAAATTAGGGGAAGTTCTTGTGAGTTTGCAAAGAAGTAGGGCACCTTTCAAATATAGGAACATAAGAGGTTTCGATAAACCGCTGAGATACATTAAATAGGTAAGGTGTATGGGAATTCTAAACAGAGGCATTGTCGTTACGGGAATCTCCAACAACCTAGCGCCTTTCTTCAATTTCCAGAAGTACGGTTTTAGCTTCATAAAACCATCCGAAAATTTTCCAAAGAGTTCTTTTCTATCTTCTTTTTGCTCCTTTGTTAAACTTGAAGTTTTGAAATAGTACATTCGTGCTAAGGGACCTATAAAGGTTGGGAATGTAGAGGTGTCGTACACATATCCTTTTTCAAGTAGAACTTCCATTAAGGTCTCGCTATATGTAAAACCTGGTCCACGAAACCCCATAGGCTCCTTACCCGTAGCCGTATTGATGACGTTATGTGATTTCTCAATTTCATCTTCCAATTCTTCTTTTGTATATAAATGAAGAAAGGTTTCATGCTTAAAGGAATGATTGGCTACTTCGTGACCCTCATCAGCTATCATTTGGAGATAGCTATGATTCTTCTCAAAAGCAGCATCTTGACCGACTATAAAAAAGGTAATTTTTAAGTCGAGCTCTTTCAAAATATTCAAAACATAAGGCACAAAAGTGTCTAAATACGACGGATATTTATCCCAGCCTTCGGCCCCGTTGTTCTTCATGTACGACCATTTATTGTCAAGGTCTAAAGAAATACAAGCTGCTAGTTTAGCCATAATGCTTTAGTTAGTATTTACTGACTTTGTTGTTAACTCGGATGCAAATTGTTCCACGAATGAATTTACATGACCAACAACAATGTTGTTGTTGACAGAATCGTTTACAAATTGTGAGGTATTTAGAACAAAAAAGTCGGGATGTTTTGTCTCAATTTTAGGAATAATGCTAGAGTAGTTCAACACCTGTAAAGGCTGTACTTTAAATGCCCTGTTTATATGCACTCCTACAATATCGTCCTCTTTTAGCTCAGGGTAAAGATCCTTTATACCGTTTAGAAAAATCTGTTCTATTTCTTGATCCGACATTTTCCAATACTCATGGTTCGCGGGGATATATTTTGGAAAGTACGTCATGTATTCTCCTGCGGTTTGCTTAGTATCCACTATGGTGCTCATGCCAATTACTCCGGTAAAAGGGCTAGTGACATCCCCCATATTTAGAACATAAAAAGGACACAACTGTTTTTTCGTAATAAGTACTAAACAAACCACACCAAGGTACTCTATTGGTTGCGCATTCATTTTTACTTCACAAAGTTCGGGTGAGGTAACCTGTTGTAGAACATTAACAGGAGCTGTAAATATCACTTTGTCAAAATGCTCGGTGGTATCATCATAGGTAACTTCTATGCCACCACCTTCTGCTGGCTTTATAGATTTCACGGCACGGTTAAGAAGTATTGTTGAGTTGTTTTTAACCAGCAATTCTTCAATACGGTCAAAAACGGTTTTATAACCTCCGGTAACATAACCCATAAAATCTTTTTCTACGGGGTGTTCTCTCGATTTAAACAACCTGCGAATATAGGTCCATATGAAAACTGCTGAAACACGTTTATAATTTTCACCTAATTTGGCGAGTAACAAGGGTTCCCAAAATTTATGGAAGTTCTTTTTGCCACCCATTTTGATTAGCCAATCTTTGACCTTAATGTTCTCGAGCTTTCTCCAATTTTCAATTTTGCTACCATAAAAAATAGTAAATACCAGTCGTGCTTTGTCCCATAAATTTAATAGCGGAAATAGTAAAAACTCTATGGGGCTATTCAACGAATGTGATTTTTTATTTGCATGATAACCTGTAAATGACCGGCTCCAATTTAACTGGTCTTCGAGACCAATTTCCTTGATAAGACCAATTAGACTGCCGTCTGTTGGTACGATCACATGATAAAACTTGTCCCAGACGAAATTCCCAAAATCATAGTGGGTCGATAAACCACCTTTCTGCGATTCGCGTTCAATTACTTTAACGGATGCATTGAGTTCGGAAACCTTATAGGCCAGGGTCATGCCCATTAATCCGCCACCAATAATGCCAACTTTTAGTCCTTCGGAACTTTTGTTGGATGCCGGTTGGCTCACTTTGATGGGTTTTTCTATTACATTCTGCGAACTCATTATTTAACTTTTTACGGGGGTTACTTTTTCCATGAACGCCACAATTCGTTTGCAGGCATTTCCATCGCCATACGGATTATGAAGTTTGCTCATTTTGGTGAAATGGTCTTGATCATTGAGCAGATGCAAAGTCTCATTCACAATTTTTTCTTTGTTCGTACCAACAAGGATTACGGTGCCGGCCTTTACAGCCTCTGGTCTTTCGGTGGTATCGCGCATTACAAGGACCGGCTTGCCAAGGCTGGGCGCCTCTTCTTGTACACCACCACTATCTGTAATGACCATTTCGGCCTTGTTCATAAGCCACACAAAAGCTGGATATGCCAATGGCTTTATGAGTTTTATATTACTGGCATTTCCCAAAGTTTCGTATACAGGTTCTTGAACTTTTGGGTTCAAATGAACCGGATACACTAGCTGTACCTCCTTTACTGCATCTCCGATTTCTTTCAAAGCCTCGCAAATTCGTATAAAACCCTCTCCGTGGTTTTCCCTTCTATGGCCTGTGACCAGGATCGTACGTTTAGTAAAGTCAAGGGTATTCTTAAGAGTTTCAATTTCGCTATCTACTATTTCATCGACCCTGTCTACACTGTGCATCAAGGCATCGATTACCGTATTGCCGGTAATTTCGATATGCTTTTCGGGAATACCTTCTCTTATTAGGTTGTCGAAAGATTCTTGTGTTGGTGCAAAATGAAAGTCAGCAATATGACCTGTTATGGTTCTGTTGATTTCCTCTGGAAAGGGGGCTTTTTTATTAAAGGTGCGTAAACCCGCTTCTACATGACATACTTTGGCACCTGAATAAAAGGCAGCAATGCTCGCACTCATCGTAGTTGTAGTGTCTCCATGGACATAGACAAAATCAGGTTGAAATTCTTCCAAAACAGGCCGAAGCCCTGTTATGATATCGGCTGTGAGACCGAATAGATTCTGTCCCTTCTTCATGAGGTTCAAATCATAATCAGGTTCAATGTCAAAGAAATCCAACACTTGATCTAGCATTTCTCGGTGCTGTCCTGTTACACAAACTTTGGTAATGAAGCTTTGATTCTTCAAAAATTCTTTGACCAAAGGAGCCATTTTGATTGCCTCAGGGCGTGTACCAAATACAATCAGGTTTTTTATTAACATGAGTGAACTCTGTTTAAAAGGAGATAAAGAGAAACTTTCCATGAAAGTGCCACTATCTAATTGGGCCTATTTGAAAAAAGAATCGGTCGCACTCCTTTGCGATATAGTTTTGTTTTTATAACGATTGCTTTGGTCTAAGGTTAAGAGGGGGGTGCAATGTAGTCCAATTAGTCAATATTATAAAATGGATATTGGGTATTTTAAAGGGAAAAATGAGCAGCATGTCGAATAATATCCAATATCCCTGTTTAAGAGGTCTAATCGATGAATTACAAGGCAACGAATAGGATAGAAACCCACTTGATTTATTTCAATTCCACAAAGGCTTATTTTTCGTTAATTTTAGAAAAGTAAAAGCACTGCATGCCCATCACCTCTCCGAAAAAGTTGTTGACCCGATTTTTAAAATGGCGATACGAACATATTTCTGACAAGACCTTCATTCATATGATGGGCGTTCTAGTTGGGTTATTGGCAGGCTTGGCCTCCGTGGTTTTGAAGAACCTCACCTATTTTATTCAATCGACCCTTGAAACGGGAATTGTTTTTTCTAACCAGGGGTTATATTTTATTCTTCCCATTATCGGGCTTACCCTTGTGTACCTTTATGTGAAGTTTGTGCATCGTGAAAAACTTGAACATGCAGTGTCTTCAATTTTGCTGGCCTTGTCAAGGAAGAAATCGAATATTGATTTAAAAAAAATAATCACTCCACTTGTAACCGCGCCCTTAACGGTTGGCTTTGGTGGTTCTGTAGGGCTTTTAGGCCCGGCGGTAGCTTCGGGCTCGGCGATAAGCTCCAACTTAGGAAGAATGTTTCGTTTAGATTCCAAAAAAAAATCCTTACTGATTGCTTGTGCTTCCGCTGGGGCTATCGCTTCAATTTTTCAATCCCCAATTGCGGCAATCATTTTTGCCGTTGAGGTATTTAGTTTAGATTTTACCATGTTATCGGTAATGCCTTTGCTATTGGCTTCGATCTCTGGTGTGCTTACTTCTTATTTCTTTCTAGGAAATGAAGTGCTCTTTAGTTTTTCGCTCACGGATAATTTCGAGATCGAAGACACATTATTTTACGTGCTCTTAGGTGTGGGAACTGCGTATGCCTCGGTCTATTTTACCAAAATGTACTTTGGAATATTGAATTTGTTCAAACCCTTACGGAGTCCGAAATACCGTTTGTTGGTAGGGGGTCTTGCGATTGGGGGGATGCTTTATATGATTCCGCCCTTGTACGGCGAGGGTTTTGGCTTTATCAATGATTTATTGGATGGAAACCACCTTGCTGCTCTAGGAAATACGCCTTTTGATACGCACAAAAGCAACATTTGGGTAGTCATCGCACTTTTATTCGGACTTACTATTTTTAAGGCCGTAGCCATGACTACTACTTTTGCTGCCGGTGGAGCTGGCGGAATCTTTATTCCAACCATGGTCATGGGCAGTGCCTTGGGTAATGTAACGGCGAAAGTAATTAATAATTTGGGACTCGATTTTGCCGTATCGGAAAGCAATTTTACGCTCATTGGAATGGCCGGTCTAATAGCCGGAGTGCTTCATGCACCGCTAACGGCGATTTTTTTAATTGCTGAAATCACAGGAGGTTACGAACTTTTCGTGCCCTTAATGATAACCGCAGCCATCTCGTACCTTATTACCAAAAAGACCATAGATTACACTATTTATACTCGTGAATTAGCAGAGAGCGGGGCGTTATTAACACATGACAAGGACCAGAATGTGCTGACCGTAATGCGTTTGGATGATGTATTGGAAAAGGATTTCAAAACAGTTACCGAAACCACGCTTTTGGGAGAAATGTTGCACGATGCTGTATCAAAATCAACACGTAATATTTTCCCGGTGCTCGATGAGAACGAAGCGCTAGTGGGGATCGTATTGCTAGATGACATACGTGAGTTCATGTTCGATAGGCAACTTTATAAAACTACAGCAGTTTCAACCTTTATGAATTCACCGCCAGAATACATTTTTTACGAAACTGATAGTATGCAAAAAGTAATGAAAAAATTTCAGGATAGTGGGGCATGGAATCTGCCTGTTGTCAAAGATGGAAAATATTATGGCTTTGTTAGTAAGTCTAAACTCCTAACGGCCTACCGGCGACAATTGATTAATTTTACGCAATAAGAATTGAGAATGATAAGTATTTTGGTTGGGCTTTTGGCCTTTACTTTAGCGGTCCTTTCAGGAATTCACTTTTATTGGGCTTTTGGCGGAAAATGGGGTTTTGAGGAAGCGCTTCCTACCAATTTGAATGGTAATGCTATGCTGAAACCAAATACCTTAAGTTGTCTCATGGTGGCTGCCGGTCTTCTGTTGATGGCTCTTTTTTATGGGTTACAGCTAGGTTTTATACCCGTAAATTTACCATCTTGGATAGTAACATATGGAGGATGGATTTTGCCATCAATATTCTTATTGAGGACGCTAGGAGATTTTAAATACGTAGGGATATTCAAAAAAGTAAAGACTACGGGATTTGCCCGCCGAGACAACGCCTATTTTATCCCAATATGCACTTTCCTTTTCGTTGCGGGCTATTGGGTACAATACATAATGAATTAGAACAATAAGAACAAGATGAAATTAAAATACATCGTTACCCTAATTGTCCTTATTTCACTAGGTTTGATCATCTACGGCTTTAGCATGCCTGAAGTTCAGGAAGAATTGGCGAATAAATACATTGGTTCAGGTACCCTTGGCCTTTTTCTCCTAGCCATGCCACTTTTTCTTTATAAGGAAAGCAAGCATCGAAAAATGAAAGACTATATGCTCACTGAGGAAAACGTTCGAAAAATGAGAGGAGAGGAAATAGAACCGCCTGAAAATCAGGATGGTCTAGAATCCAAATAATGAGATATTAGATTTTTTTTCTTAAATTAGGGATAATGATTTATCTAACAAATTTATAATTGGCATGACTGGAACTGTAAAATTTTTCAATGAATCCAAAGGATATGGCTTCATTACCAATGACGAGACCGGAAAAGACATCTTCGTACACGCGACTGCGCTAAACGGGCTCACCTTGAACGAAGGAGACAAAGTAACTTATGAGGAAGAAGAAGGAAGAAAAGGTGTTGTAGCTGCTCAAGTGCAGATGGCCGAGTAAGATTACGGCACAAGTAAAGAAAATAGGCCCTCGTCAGTGACGAGGGTTTTTTAGTTCAAATTTCTTTTTTGAATGAAAAAGCGTTTTAAAAGCTCGGAAGCCTCATTTGCCATTACGCCACCCAGTATTTTTGTTTTGGGATGCAATTTGGTCCCCATCGCACCGCACCCTCGCTGAGGATCTTCCGCGGCGTAGACTACTTTTGAGATTTGACTCCAATACAGTGCACCAGCACACATTTGACAAGGTTCTAATGTGACATACAAGGTGCAGTCTTTCAGATATTTACCACCAAGAAAATTGGCAGCTGCAGTTATGGCCTGCATCTCAGCATGTGCGGTAACATCGTTCAATTGCTCGGTTAGGTTATGGGCGCGCGCAATTATCCTGTCTTGTATTACGATTACGGCCCCAATCGGCACTTCACCTTTTTCAAAGGCCGCTTCGGCCTCTTGTAAGGCTTTTTTCATAAAGTACGTATCGTCGTAGGGTAAGACCATAACGGTAAAAATACAATTTTAAGTGAACGATTAAGAATCTTCAAAAGTGAAATTATGGTACATTTGTTTCCTGCGATGACACTATTGAATGCGATACATTTTCCCGAAGATCTTCGAAAACTAGATGTTTCGAAATTACCCGATCTTGCCCAAGAACTTCGTGATTTTATTATTGATATTGTAGCAACCAAAGAAGGTCATCTTGGTGCAAGTCTTGGTGTGGTAGAACTGACTATTGCGCTGCATTATATTTTTGATACGCCGAATGACAACTTGATTTGGGACGTAGGTCATCAGGCATACGGGCACAAAATATTGACAGGTAGAAAAGGCGTCTTTGAAACGAATCGACAATTTGGGGGCATAAGTGGTTTTCCAAAAATGAGTGAAAGTGAATATGATTCCTTTGGTACCGGACATAGCTCTACATCAATTTCGGCCATATTGGGAATGGCGATAGCTTCAAAATTAAAGGGAGAAAGAAATAGGCAACATATTGCCGTGATCGGCGATGCATCAATAGCCAGTGGTATGGCCTTTGAGGGCCTAAATCATGCGGGAGTTACAGATGCCAATATCTTAATTATTTTGAATGATAATGCGATTGGTATAGACCCAAGTGTCGGTGCCTTGAAGAAATACTTGACCAACGTAAAAAAGGGTACTGCAAAAGATGAGAATTTGTTCGAATGCCTAAATTTTGAGTATTCAGGTCCTGTCGATGGGCATAATATAAGAGCCTTGCTGGCCGAATTGAAAAGGTTGAAATCGATCAAAGGCCCCCGCTTGCTTCATGTGATTACAACCAAGGGAAAAGGGTTAAAGCAAGCGGAAGAAAATCAAGTCACCTATCATGCACCTGGAAAATTTGATAAGACTACCGGAGAATTAAGTCCAAAATCCACCAAAGGGCAACCCTTAAAATACCAAGATGTTTTTGGTCATACCATTGTAGAACTAGCACGTGAAAACCACAACATCGTAGGGATTACCCCGGCCATGCCAACTGGGAGTTCCCTTAAATATATGATGACCGAAATCCCTGATCGCGCATTTGATGTGGGTATTGCGGAGCAACATGCCGTCACCATGGCCGCTGGTATGGCAGCCGAAGGGCTCATACC
>CALIJE010000165.1 GCA_938017825.1 uncultured Flavobacteriaceae bacterium | reverse complement strand
AGGACTTTTACAGACCGGTCTGACCTGTTGTAGATATAGATGCGTTCTTTACTTTGAAAAAGTACCCAATCCTCAACATATAGAATGTTCCAGAATTCTTCATCATCTATAAGGGGCTGGCGTAGTGTATTGCTAATCGATGTATACTGCAGATCCCCTTGTGAGTTCTTTTTCCAGAAGCCGAACTCCATGTAGCATCCGGTAAAAATCTGGTCGTCGACTGCCTTTACCGAGCGAATGGTAGAACCGTTTGGAGAGCCGTATAATCGCCAAACCGCCCCGTTGAATTCCAAAAGACCACCATTATTTGCAACATAAATATTTTTTTCGTCGGATTGGGAAATACCCCAATTTTGGTTTTCCCCATTATATTCGATAGGGGTGAAATTTTCGATCGGTGGAAGTTCTTGTGCCGAAACGTAGGAAACACAAAAGATGCCGAGGAGCCATAAAATCGCACCTATGGCGTTAATTTTGAATCGCTTAAGCATAAGCGAGTTACTAACAGAATTATACAATTTCAGCACTTAGGCCAGCTTGAAGTAATTTGCTGCAACGAGGCTTTAAATCATCATAGTCACCCGTTTTCACGGTACACTTACCATTGTGGTGCACTATAATGGAACATTGTTCTGCCTGTTCGGACGTATGTTCACAAACTGCCATAAGGGTTTCGATAACGTGTTCAAAGGTATTTACATCATCATTGAAAAGAATGATCTCACTTTGCTTTATCGTATCTTCCGCCAAAAGCAGCTCTTCCTGAAGTTTTTCGATGGTACCCATGGTCGTCAATTTTGGTTTGAACAACATAATTCACAAGTTAAATATAATTCTCGTAAATGAAAAAAGTACCTTTTCAGGTACTTTTAACAAAATTGTAGGTTGGCACAATTTCTAATACAAATAGCGTAACGCTATAATATCATTGTTGTTAAACTCACCATCTTCATTGTTGCTGAAGCAAGCAAGCATAACCGAGGTCGGATCATACCCATTAGGAGTTCCAGGAATAGGATTTGCCCCTATTGAGCCAGCACCTTCGTTGGTGTTTTGCCCACAGCTTTGACGACTAAACCAGTCTGTATGCCGAAATCCTACAGAATGTCCTATCTCGTGGGTTATCACATGTTCGTTCACATCAACGGAAGCATTGTCCAGGCCATAAATCTGGATAAATTTATTGGGGTTTCCTCTACTGGGAAAACCAGCCGAACCGCCCGAACCAGATTGATTCGGGTTGTAATAAACCACCATATCCTTGTTCTGATAATTGGTACCGAAAGTAAGTGAAAAGCGAATACTCAAACCAAGCCGGTTATAGTTGTTTACCGCATATCTCAAAGCTGTTTGCTCCTTGTTCGACAAGGCATTTCGGCCACCTGTATAACCGATTATGGTTAGTGTTCTTGGGCGAACCAAATTATTCGTGTGATAGTTTTTATCGGCACTGGCTCCTTTTTTGTACTTCGGTAGTGCTTGGATACTTTCTGCCGAAAAGGTAATATCGCCCTCTACCTGAAAGCGCTCTTCAGTAGTACCATCTGGTAGCATAAAGTCAATAACTTTTACATCGCCAATATTATAAAAATTGCTCTGTAAAGTTTCAATTACTTCATCGGTAATCTTCAAGGTAGCTTCTTGTACCTTTTCTTCCACCTTCGCTTCTGGTTCTGTAATTACTGGGGTTTCTTCTTTCTGACATCCTAGAAGTAACATCAAGAAAGAAGCCATTAATAAAGGGAATTTCATTTTTCTCATAATAAATAAGTGTTTTGGGGTTAATGTAAATTTTATAATACTTTACCTACAAATCTTATATATTTACGAGCAAAAATTGTCTACAGATGTTAAAATTTAAGTTTTTATTAAGATTTTTTGAATTTTAATGAGATCCATTCATTTTTAGTGGACGTTTCCTGACAATATAGACCATATTTATTGCATTTCGTTGTCAATAATTCAATGTCCGTTTGATAAAAACCGCTTAGAAAAAGAAGACCATTTTCATTCAGGTGGTCCGCATAATGTGGAATATCCTTGAGTAGAATGTTCCTATTGATATTGGCCAAAATAACATCATATTTTTGGTTTCCCAGCAAACCAACGTCACCTTCCAATACTTTTATATGATCACAATTATTGCGTGATATATTCTCCTTGGCGTTTAGATAGCACCAGTGATCGATGTCGATAGCTTCAATATGGGTGGCCCCCTTCATGGCCGCCAAAATAGCCAAAACCCCGGTTCCGCTTCCCATGTCGAGCACTGACTTGGAATTAAAGTCATGATTCAGAATATGTTGTAACATCATGTGTGTCGTTTCATGATGTCCTGTACCAAAACTCATTTTTGGTTCTATTACAATGTCGAATTCTACATTTGGCTTCTTATGAAATGGTGCGCGCACAACACAGGCATCCCCAACTTGAATAGGATCAAAATTTGATTCCCAATTAGCGTTCCAGTTTTCTTGGGCAATTTCCTTTAGTTCAAAGCTGATTTCAAAATCTGGATTGTTCAAAATTTCCAATGAACTCAATTGTTGTTCAGACCATTCTTGTTTTTGAATATAGGCCAAAACCCCTTTTTCATTTTCCACAAAACTTTCAAAACCGATCAAGCCAAGCTCCGCAATTAGGATATCGGTTGCCGGCTGCAACGGGTTTATCCTGAAAGAACATTCTATGTATGTGGTATTGGCCATAAAAGATTAGGGATTTTTTAAAAAAGTACGCCTACCGTTCGTTACCAAGTACCTTTCCCCAAGAGAGGGAATTTGCTTAAATTGCTTTAATAATGTCAACAAAATCGTCGGCCTTGAGAGAAGCTCCTCCAATAAGTCCGCCATCTACATCGGGTTTAGAAAATATCTCTTCTGCATTCGCTGGTTTTACGCTTCCACCATATAGGATAGACACCTGATCTGCAATAGCAGAATCATAGGCCTCGGCAATTGTTTTTCGAATAAATGCATGCATTTCCTGCGCTTGATCAGGAGATGCTGTTTCCCCTGTTCCTATTGCCCATACAGGTTCATAGGCCAAGACAATATTCGACCATGCAGAGGCATCTAGTGAGAATAGCGCGTTTTTTAATTGACTTTCAACAATTGCAAAGTGGTTGCCAGCTTTACGATCCTCCAATTCTTCACCAAAACAAAACATTACCCGAATATTGTTGGTTAGGGCGGCCTTCACTTTTTGTGCCAGAATCTCATCGGACTCCCCAAAATATGCCCGTCTTTCTGAATGGCCGATAATAGCCGTTTGTATACCAACACTTAAAAGCATATCAGCAGAAATCTCTCCGGTATAGGCACCACTTTCAGCAAAATGCATGTTCTGGGCAATCACCTCTATGGTAGAGTTTTCAAGGTTGCGAACAGCACTTAATAGATTTATTGAGGTCGGTGCCACCATTACCTCTGCTTTGGTGTCTGGCAGCTTTGCCGATAACTCTGCAAGCAAGGTAAGTGTCTGCTCAAGATTCTTGTTCATTTTCCAATTTCCAGCTACTATTTTCTTTCTCATTCTTTCTTATTCAAATTCTAATTCGTCAAAATCGTTATAATGTACTTTTTGTATTATGGTTCCTTTTTCCAAGACCAAAATGGCCGGATTAGAACGCACGATCGTTTTTAGGGCGGTCTCATCGGTAAAATAAAACTGAAAATCCAATTCATGGTCGTTGATCAACTTTTCAGACTGCGTACTGTTCGAGGCAGACATCCCGATAACCTTATATCCTTTCTTGATCGCCAAATCGGTATAAGTCTTTACCGAAGCATACTGTTCTATATTGGTTTTCATTAAATCATAAGCGACAACCATGACCAGCTTCTCCTCCTGTAATAGGGAAGCTGCGAAATCTTCACCATCTTGCTCGATCGTGAAATCATGGATTGGTGGTTCATAACCTGCCTGTACCTCGGTTGTTTCTACACCTACATATTCCCCATCTACGGTTGGGTAATCCCCTTGGGTAACAATGGTTTGTTCTTCACCATTTACCCTGAACGTCCAGGCGTAGTCGTATATGGGCTTTGGGGCATCTTCGGGAACAATCATACCCTCTTCAATATTCTTTCCTATTTCAAAGGGTCTAAAATCGATTACTGGTAGATGATTTAAAACATGATAAACATAAAAGCCAGAGAGTACCAACGCAATGAAAGTGATGAGCCTATTGGTCCGAATATTAAATGCTGGGGTTAGGTACTTTCTTCCGATAAATAGGATCACAATTAAAACGAGGAGCACTATGTCTTTTGTAAAAGATTCCCAAGGCGTAAGCTTTATGGCATCACCAAAGCATCCGCAATCGGTCACCTTGTTGAAATATGCTGAATAGAAGGTAAGAAAGGTGAAGCCAATGATCATCAATAACAGGCTCCATACAGTAAATTTAGTTCGGAAACCGATTAGCAGCATCACGCCAACAAGCACCTCAAAAATGACCACAATAATAGAAATGGTGAGCGCATGTGGTTCGAAAAAGGGAAGATCAAGTACACCGGCACTAAAATATTCCTCTAACTTAAATGAAAAACCTACCGGATCATTAAGTTTAATAAAACCGCTAATAATGAACAAAATGCCTACGAATATTCGACTAAAACCAACTAGATACTTCATGTGTGATTTCGTATTTAAGATTTAGGAACATCATTAAGGTGAATCATTGCAAAAATTGCATAGTTGACCATGTCTTGATAATTTGCATCTATTCCTTCACTCACAAGGGTTTTGCCCTTGTTGTCCTCAATTTGTTTTACACGTAATAGTTTCTGTAATATTAAATCGGTCAGGGAGCTAATTCGCATATCGCGCCAAGCCTCTCCATAATCATGATTCTTATTTTCCATGAGCGATTTCGTCCCCCCGGTGTGTTTGTCAAAAAGCAGCAAGGCTTCATTTAGGTTCATGTCGGGCTGTTCAGCTATTCCCTTTTCCAATTGGATCAAGGCCATGATAGCGTAATTAATAATGCCAATAAATTCTGAAGACTCATCCTCGTCTACCTTACGAACATCGTTCTCCTGTAACCCTCGAATGCGCTGTGCTTTGATAAAAATTTGGTCGGTCAATGACGGAAGTCTCAGTATGCGCCAAGCGCTGCCATAATCTTTCATTTTTTTCTCAAAAAGATCACGACAGGTTTTGATGACCGCATCGTACTGTTCGGAGGTATGCTGCATTGAATTCATTCTAATTTGCGTAAATTTCGCTTAAAATATTGAATTGCTCAAAGTTCGGCCAATAAACTTGCTTTGTTAAACTATCCCTTTTGTATATGACCCTGAATTGTAATGGTACTTTAATAGATTTGAACAGTCCGAAAGTCATGGGCATCTTGAATCTAACCCCTGATTCTTTTTTTGACGGAGGCAAGTACAAAGACAGTGATTCAATTTGTCTACAGGTTGAAAAAATGTTGACCGAAGGAGCCACTTTTATCGATTTGGGAGCCTATAGTTCAAGACCGGGCGCCGAGGTGGTTTCCGAGGAGGAAGAATTGAGGCGCATCCTGCCCATAGTGAAGCTTTTAGTGAAGAAATTCCCAGAAAGCATTCTATCAATCGATACCTTTCGTAGCAAAATTGCAGAAGCCTGTCTTCTTGAGGGGGCAGCGATCATTAATGATATAAGCGCCGGAAAAAGAGACGAAAAGATGTTCTCGGTTGCCAAAACCCATCATGCGCCTATTATTCTAATGCACATGCGCGGTACACCCAAGAACATGCAAGAACACACGCGGTATGAAAATCTTATGGTCGATATACTGAAGTATTTTTCAGAGCGCTTGTCTGTAGCACGTTCGTATGGCCTGCATGACTTGGTCCTAGATCCTGGATTCGGGTTCGCCAAAACCTTGGAGCAAAATTATGAGGTATTACAGCAACTTACCTTATTCGAAAATTTAAACTGCCCGCTACTTGTCGGCATAAGTCGCAAATCAATGATCTATAAAGCACTGGGAACGAATGCCGAAAATGCGTTGAACGGCACCACTGCCCTACATGGTATTGCACTTCACAATGGGGCAAATATCTTGCGTGTTCACGATGTAAAAGAAGCGGTCGAGGTGGTTCGGTTGATGCAACATTTCCCTGAGAATAAACAATAGAACATTGTTCACGTATTTTTCATAATTTTACCAAAACGGCGCGGATTGGATTTTTTAAATTTTATGGATTTCAAAATTACCGATGTCCTTGACATTATTCTTGTCGCCATTCTTCTCTATTATATTTATAAACTAGTTCGCGGTACGGTCGCCATAAATATTTTTCTGGGCATTGTGATTATTTGGGCGTTCTGGAAACTTACGGGACTCCTGGGAATGAACATGATCAGTAGTATCGTAGGGCCATTTCTTCAGGTGGGATTAATTGCCCTAATAGTGGTTTTTCAGCAAGAAATAAGGAAGTTTTTATTAATGATAGGTTCCACCAATTTTGCGAATAAACGCAATTTCATTAAGCATTTTAATTTCAAGAAACATGAGGGTCTTGCGGTTAGTACCGATATAGATGCCCTCTTGGGTGCCTGCAGAAAGATGGCAGACTCCAAAACGGGTGCGCTTCTGGTTTTTGAACGCAGCAACTCATTAGAATTTGTAAAGAGTTCTGGGGATAAAATGAATATTGAAATCACCCAACCCATTATAGAAAGTATATTTTACAAAAATAGCCCGCTACACGATGGTGCAGCTATTATCGAAGACAATACCATAACCGCTACACGGGTAATTTTACCCGTTTCCAATGAACGAAAAATCCCTTTGCGCTTTGGACTGCGGCACCGGGCCGCTGTCGGCATAACAGAGAAAACCGATGCGCTTGCACTAGTGGTCAGCGAAGAAACCGGAGATGTTTCCTATGTACGAAATGGGGAATTCGTTGCCTATGCCAATATGGATGCCCTGGCTGAACAATTAAAGGAAGATCTAATCTAAACTTGAGAAATAATGGACTGCAAAAATTGCGAAAGGCCACTCCGATCGGACTACTCTTTTTGCAGCAATTGCGGAGCAAAAATAATTCGTAATCGCCTTACTCTAAAAAATCTCTGGTTCGACGTTACAGAACGCTATTTTAATGTTGACAATACTTTCCTAAAAACCGTAGGGCATCTCTTTTCTAAACCTGAGGTGGTCATCGGAGGCTATATTGACGGAATTCGAAAAAAATACCTCAATCCCATTAGTTACTATGCCATAGCCGTTACCCTTACAGGATTGCTTTTCTTTTTAATAAAAGAATTCTTTCATGAACAACTTAGTATGGAATGGATAAATCCGGCTGCGAAGAATCAAGGCGTAGACACCTTCGATGCCACGATTAAATATCAATCAATAATTTCTGTGGTATCCATACCCCTTTATGCCCTGCTGTCAAAAATCATCTTTTTGAAGAACAAAAAAATGAACTTCACTGAGCATATCGTAATTTATCTTTATCTATTCGCTCAATATACTATCGTTTCTTTCCCATTGATGCTCCTTGGGTTGGTTTTGGGAGGAAACTATATGGCTTTAGTTTATATTGGGATAGCACTTCAACTTATTTATGTGGCTTATTCGTTGAAACGTATTTTTCGATTAAGTATGAAACAAATATTGTGGAAGACCCTTTTGTTTATGCTCTTACTCTTTTTCCTGTTCGTGGCCACTACTATCGGTTATATTCTCATAACCTATCTTACAGGTGGGGTCGAGGCACTAAAGGCGATGGGAAATGCAAATTAGGAACTTTACGCCACATCTTCGGCCATAAACTGCGCTTCATAAAGATTCCGGTAGTACCCGTCCTTTGCTAACAGTTCTGCGTGGTTGCCGGTTTCCACTATTTGGCCCGCATCCATTACGATGATCTTATCTGCTCGTTGAATAGTCGCCAAACGATGGGCTATGATTATTGAGGTACGCCCTTCTGTTATTTTTTCGGTCGCCTTTTGGATCAATTGCTCTGAATACGTATCTACCGAAGAGGTGGCTTCATCGAGAACCAGTATGCTCGGGTTGCTCACATAGGCTCTCAGGAAGGCAATCAATTGCCGCTGGCCGCTAGAAAGCATCGAACCTCGTTCCTTAACATTATAGGCATAGCCCCCTGGAAGACTGCTGATAAACTCATGCACACCAATTTG
The DNA here is from genome assembly GCA_938017825.1 of uncultured Flavobacteriaceae bacterium. GTDB lineage: Bacteria > Bacteroidota > Bacteroidia > Flavobacteriales > Flavobacteriaceae > Pelagihabitans. The sequence goes on along the minus strand of CALIJE010000165.1, from coordinate 29,901 downwards.
TTTTGCGGCAGCTTCGATGTCAGCAATACCTATAGTGCTATCCTTTAAAGCGATATTATTCGCAATTGTATCCGCAAACAAGAAAACATCTTGCAAGACTACGGCTATATGAGAACGCAACGATGCCAAGGTAAACTCCTTGATATCGGTTCTGTCAATGCGAATTGTTCCTGAATCTATTTCGTAAAAACGGCTGAGCAGATTAATAATAGTCGATTTTCCAGCCCCTGTTGCGCCTACAATAGCGACGGTCTGTCCTGCCACTACTTCGAACGAAATACCATGCAAAACCTCCTCATCTGGCAAATAACTGAAATGTACATCCTCGAAATTTATATCACCCTTAACCTTTTCCTTCACCAAGGTACCATTGTCCTCAATTTTACTTTCAGTATCAAGAATCGCAAAGACCCGATTCGCGGCGACCATACCCATTTGCAGGGTATTGAATTTATCGGCAATCTGCCGTAGGGGTCTAAAAAGTAACTCGATAAGAAACAAGAAACTAAAAATTACCTTGATGTTATCAAGATCAATATTCGTCAGATTTTGTAGCACCCCAAAATAGACCACCAAGCCAACCGCCACCGCAGAAACGATTTCCGCAATTGGAAAGAAAATTGAATTATACCAGACTGTTTTTAACCACGCATTCTTATGTTTTTCATTGATGTGTCGAAAATTCTCTTGTTCAATTGTTTCTCTAGTAAACAATTGCAAGATTTTCATTCCAGTAATACGTTCCTGCACAAAGGAATTTAAGTTCGATACCTGGGCGCGCACTTCTATGAAGGCGACCTTCATCGCTTTTTGGAACAATCGAGTAGCGTATAAAATTATGGGAAGCAAAGCAAAAACGATCATTGCGAGTTTCCAGTTCAAAATCAACATGATTACCGCAGCAGTCAACATTTTTAAAAGGTCTGCCACTATAACGAAGAATCCCTGGCTAAATATTTCTCCGATACGCTGCATATCGGCAACGGCCCGCGTAACCAACAATCCGATGGATGAATTATCGAAATATTGCATCTTAAAGCCCATCATCTTCTTGAAGAGCGCTATGCGAACATCTTTGATCACCGATTGACCCAGCCAATTAGCATAGTAGTTGAAGCCTAGCTGGCTCGTTACCTGGCCGAGCAAAACGCCCAGCATGACAAGAATAAGGACCAGCAACTTATCGGGATCGTTTTTCAGAATGGCATCACTTACGATGTTACCCGCCAAAACCGCCGTTAAAACTGCAAACGCAGATAACAGGATTGCCAAAATTGCAACAACGTAAAAAGTGCCCCGATACGGTCGGGCCTGTTGCAAAAGCCTTTTAAAAAGACCGTAATCAAATGCTTTTCCAGATGTATTATCCATCGATATGGAATATGTTTTTGGGGTATGTAACCTTTGTCAAATATAAGCCTTTTGCAGGCACCGATACACCGGCTTCGCTTCTATCCCGGCTCTCCAAAATTCGTTGTATTTCTTGAATATCGGCCTTGCCCGTGCCAACATTCAAAAGGGTACCTACCACCGCCCTAACCATATTTCGCAAAAACCTATCCGCAGTAATCGTAAAGATCAACAAATCATTTTTCGATTCCCATCTTGCATGTTTTACATCGCAATCGAAAGTCTTTACATCGGTATTCGATTTAGAAAAACACTCGAAGTCGGTATGATCTAAAAGTAGTTGCGCCGCAGAGTTCATATCCTCTACATGTAAAGGGTGTTTTATGTAGTGCGAGCTATTCGAACGAAAAACATTCTTGTGTTGGCAGATCCAATATTCATAGGTCCTTTCAATAGCATCAAAACGGGCGTGCGCTTCGTTCTCAACGGCTACGATTTCATGAACGGCAATATCATCGGGTAAAAAAGCATTCAATCGGTATACCAAATCGGCAACATCGGTAATTTGATCCCCATCAAAATGAGCGAACATTTGTCTAGCATGTACGCCGGCATCGGTACGCCCTGCCCCGGTCAATGCAATTTCCGTGCGCAGCAACTTGGCAAAGGCATCCTGCAGAACTGACTGTACCGTGGTTGCATTGGGTTGCTTTTGCCAGCCATGATAGCCCTCCCCGAAGTATGAAAATTGCACGAAATATCTCAAAAGGATGTCTTAGTTTTGTAGCTCGCAAAGATATTAAATCCTTGTAGAAAAGAGACCTCAGTGCAGTGCAATTGAGCTTTATCCTAATTTAAAGAATGACCAAAATACTGCTCCTTTCCGATACCCACTCACATATTGACGATACGATATTGAAATATGTACGTCTGGCAGACGAAGTATGGCATGCCGGTGATATAGGAAGCCTAAAGGTGACCGATGCCATTTCAAAGCTAAGACCATTGCGTGCCGTTTATGGGAATATTGATGACCACATTATTCAAAAAGAGTTTCCTTTAGACAATAGATTCTTTTGTGAAGGGGTTGAAGTTTTGATGACCCATATAGGCGGCTACCCACCAAAATATAATGCACGAACACGAAAAATTGTACGTGATAATCCCCCCAAACTCTTTATCTGCGGACATTCGCATATTTTAAAGGTCATGAACGATAAGCCACTAAACGTATTGCACATGAATCCCGGAGCCTGTGGCAAGCATGGCTTTCATCAGGTTCGAACCATGTTGCGTTTTGTGATCGATAAGGAAGATATCAAAGATTTGGAAGTTGTTGAATTAGGGAAGCGTTAGAAAAAATATTTCGGGAATCTAATATCTGGGTGATGCTTATTACCGCCCAAATAATGATCAAAATCCCGAAATCGTTAAACCAGAGTTGACTAATTTTACAACGCGCTTTTAATTGTTGACAACGGACCAAAAAGCCCAAAAACAATCTTATGAATTTACAGCCCACCTTAAGCGACGAACTGGTTCACCTAAGGCCATTGACCGAAGATGATTTTGAAGCCTTATATGCAGCGGCCAATGACCCCAAAATATGGGAGCAGCACCCCAATAAAAGAAATGAACGGGATGAATTTGAACAGTTCTTTGCAGAATCAATACAGTCTAAAGGAGCGCTGGCCATTCTTGATGCCACTTCCGGTGCACTGATAGGAAGCTCCAGATACAAACCAACAGTGGGTTTTGAAAATGGTGTTGAAATCGGGTGGACCTTTCTTACCCGAGACTATTGGGGCGGCCGCTATAACAAGTCTGTTAAAGCGCTCATGCTACAACATGCCTTCGAGTACGTTGACCATGTATTTTTATACATCGCCATAGATAATATTCGTTCACAAATGGCCGCAAAAAAAATAGGTGGGCAACTGATAAAAGCAGAAGACCTACCAGGCCTTTTTGATAAAGGGCCAGAGCATCTTATATACATGCTTAAGAACGAAACCTTATAAGTTCGGGGTGTGGACTTAACCGAATTTAGAGATGCAAAAAGCCCGGGTAACAACTCCCGGGCTTACGCACTAATACTACTAAGATGTTAGGTTTAACGTAAACGATCTACAGATTTTACAAGATCCTCATCCTTCTTAATTGCCCTATTTGCTAGGAACAATAAAACGATAGAAACGATGGGTATGAGCATCCCAATACCTTTCTCCGGAACCGAAGTTCCTCCAGATAAATTTAGCGACCGGTATACGAAAAATCCCAGTAAAAAAAGATTTAATATCATATTCAATCTGTTCAGCACAAATTGATTTTTTCTATTCTTAAACAAAAATACAGCCAATACTGCCAAAGCAGCTACCGCATAAAACGCAATCGAAACCCACAACTCGTCCTGGGCGAATACCTCGGCACCTCGAGCCGTAGTCCATAAATTCAAAAAAAACGGCAATATCCCTGCTGCTAGGGCAAGAAGTATTAAATATACCGTTTGAATACGCTGAATCATGAGGTTCTTATTGATTTGGACGACAAAAATACATGTCTTTTTAAAATTATAAGGCTAAAGTTGAAAATAAATTGTAATATTGCTTCGTTATTAGTGCAACACTTACCGCAGAGACACAGTTCTCGCAAGATTATCACGTAACAATTTACTTCAATTACTTTCAAGAGAATATTCACTTACACATTATTTAATGTTCGAAATTTCAGATTTAAAAGCTAAAAAGCTGCCTGAGCTCCAGGAAATAGCCGCGGGACTTAACGTACCCAAGTACAAGACACTTAAAAAATTAGATCTTGTTTATCAGATCTTGGACCTACAGGCCGCAGATCCAAAAAAGGTCGCGGAGGTTGTACCCGCTGGCCCGGTGGACGAAAGCAAACCCCGTCAACCGAGAGAGCGTTTGGTGAAGGACAAACCCAACCCAAGACCTGCCCCTAAAGGAAAAGAGGAAGGTGATGATTCCAAAAAGAAGGAGGATAAAAAACCGGAGCAATCCAATCACAAAAACAACAACCGCAGGGAGCCCCACAAAAACAATCAACATAAAAACAATCAAAACAAGTCGAACAGACAAAAAGAGTCCTACGATAAAAGTAATTTTGACAAAGACCTAAAAAATAGATACAAGGCTCCAGAATTTGAGTTTGACAGTATAATTGAAAGCGAGGGCGTTTTGGATATCATGCAAGACGGTTATGGTTTTTTACGCTCCTCTGATTACAACTACCTATCGTCACCAGATGACATTTATGTTTCCCAGTCGCAAATTCGTTTGTTCGGGTTAAAAACAGGAGATACGGTTTTAGGAAATGTTCGCCCTCCTAAGGAAGGTGAAAAATATTTCCCCTTGATTAAAGTCAACAAGATCAATGGTATCGATCCACAAGTAGTTCGAGATAGAGTATCGTTTGAACACCTGACCCCGTTATTTCCACAGGAAAAATTCAATATTGCAGAGCGCCAAAGCAATATCTCTACACGAATTATGGATTTATTTTCCCCCATTGGAAAAGGTCAACGTGGTATGATCGTATCGCAGCCTAAAACGGGTAAGACGATGCTTTTAAAAGATATCGCGAATGCAATCGCTGCCAATCACCCTGAGGTATATCAAATCATTTTATTGATTGATGAACGCCCTGAAGAGGTAACCGATATGCAGCGTAACGTACGTGGTGAAGTTGTTGCATCTACGTTTGACAAAGAAGCCGTAGAGCATGTTCGCGTCGCCAATATAGTTCTTGAAAAAGCAAAACGATTGGTAGAATGCGGTCATGATGTGGTTATCTTGCTCGATTCAATTACACGCTTGGCCCGTGCCTATAACACTGTACAGCCTGCCTCTGGTAAGGTTTTAAGTGGTGGTGTGGATGCCAATGCATTGCATAAGCCAAAACGCTTCTTCGGTGCAGCAAGAAATATCGAAAATGGAGGATCGTTATCGATTATCGCCACTGCCTTGACCGAAACGGGATCCAAAATGGACGAGGTGATTTTTGAGGAATTTAAAGGAACCGGTAATATGGAATTACAATTGGATCGTAAAATCTCGAACCGTCGTATTTTCCCTGCTATCGACCTTACCTCTTCAAGTACTCGACGCGATGACCTGTTGCTTGATGAAAGTACAATTCAGCGTATGTGGATCATGCGCAAGTACTTGGCGGATATGAATCCGGTGGAGGCTATGGAGTTCATTGAGCAACGCATCAAGCAGACCAAGAACAATGATGAGTTCTTAATGACGATGAATCAGTAAATACCAGACCAAGACGAATAAATAGCAACCCGTTTAGAAAATCTTCTAGACGGGTTTTTGTATTTTAAAGACTGCCCAATTCCAATTTTAGGCCCCACTATTTTCTAAACCGTTCTTTTTCAAATATCTTTATAGAGGCAAGAAATTACTCCCCCTTCCTTTTTGCTTTTACGAAAAACATAACAACTTAAACATCAATCCTATGAAAACTGTTCAAAAACCAGTGGTCAAGGCTTTTGCCTTATTTACCTGTTTACTTTTATTTATTAACTGTGGGGACATTAAAAAAGACCAAGAGCAAGAACATGGGGCCGCGGAAGAAAAACCCATCGTGCAAAGCCCTAAGAGTATGATTACCTTAGATGAGGCCAGAACATTATACAAGACTTATGATGAACGAAGGGTTGGTATGATACAGCATTATGAAGATAGTATCAACAAGAGAAAAGGCATCGATGAAAAGTTCTATGTTGCCCGATATGTGGAGTATGATTATGAGACCATAAAGCAATATATGGCATTCATAGAGCAAGAGGCACAGGCGGCAAAGGTCGATATTTCTTCCTTGCGCATCTATTTCGCAAACAATCCTTCTGAAAACGAAAAGCTTACACATCCACGACAAAATTCGGTAATGTTATCTCCTACCACCACTGTAGACAACAATGAGTATCTTTTTTATATTGATGACTCCCTAGAAGAAGAGCCCAAGGCCGTTATGTTGAATTGGGATTTTGACCCCTTACCCAATTTGTCCCAAGATGAAGGAACTTCCCAAGATAAGACGCAACGTGCATCTATACTGCCTAATTTAAACTCCAAGGGAGCGACCAAAGCATACCAGGAAGGTATAAGCCTAACCCTAAATAGGGGAAATAGTGCACCACCCCCACCCTTTCATGAAAATTAATTAAACTAGTTTCTTAGATGCTGGATGTTTTAAAAGATAATTTCTATTTGCTGCTTTATGCCGTGGCATTGGTATTGTCCTTTGCAAAATTTCCGAAGTACTTTGACTCGGCCCTAAGGTATTTTCCCATAATAATCTTTTACACCTTCTGTACAGAATTACTTGGAATGGCGGTACTCAATTTTGAGGAATTTAGTTTTATCTCAAAAAAGGGTTTTTCGAATTATACCGTGGTGATATATAATCTATATGACCTACTCTTTTTTATGTATTTCTTTTATGTTTTTTATAGTGTGACCACCAAACCCAAACTAAAACGAATACTAAAGTACGGAGCCGGACTTTACTTCATCATTATGGTCATCAATACCCTATTTAAAAACCCTATGTTATATGATATGTGGTTTGCCTATACCTTCGGTGCCCTATTGCTGATCTTCGCATGTTGTACTTATTTGATTGGCCTGAAGGGATTCTCGAAAACAATCATATTCTCCGATATGCTATTTTGGGTTAGCCTAGGCTGTCTACTTTTTCATATTGGCTATACCCCCATAATGATACTTCAAAATAGTGAATCGCTATGGATGGAAGAGAACTACGGCGCATTAAGAACGCTCCATTTATCACTTATAGTAGTTATGTATACTTGCTTTATTATTGGCTTTTTAACGATGCGAAGCATGCCCAAACTCCGCAAACAACAATAGCACGAAAAAAGGCCCTTGCAAGATTTTGCAAGGGCCTTTTTTATCCAATTCGAAATAAATCTTAAAGCGATGCGATGTGCTTGGCCAATTTGCTTTTCAAATTTGCTGCCTTGTTCGAATGAATCACATTTCGCTTCGCCAAACGATCAATCATACTTACTACACTGGGCAACAAAGCCTCGGCATCCTTTTTCTTAGCCTCACCACGCAATTTTTTCAATGCACTACGCATTGTTTTATGCTGGTAACGGTTTCTAAGACGTACCGCTTCGTTTCTTCTAATTCTCTTTAATGCTGACTTATGATTTGCCATCTTTTTATTTTGTTATAATTTTTATCCCTTAGCTTTTACACTGCGAACGTTGTAGCCCGTAGGGGAATCGAACCCCTGTTACCAGGATGAAAACCTGGCGTCCTAACCCCTAGACGAACGGGCCGAATGTTAGTTAAGAGTCTAGAATTCAAGATTTTGAGTTCTTAAACTACCTCATAATCCTAAATCAATAAAGTAGCCCGTAGGGGAATCGAACCCCTGTTACCAGGATGAAAACCTGGCGTCCTAACCCCTAGACGAACGGGCCAAAAATGTACTAAGAACGTCACCTTGTAAAAAACAACATCCATAAAAAAATGTCATAAAGGCGGCTGCAAAAATACAATTATTTTTAACTACCACAACAGCTTGCCGCTATTTTTTAAAGAATGTAAGTTCTCCTAATACGCCTTGGCGAAAAGAACTCTTCTGCTCGAAGGTTTTCCCGAAACCATACAACGACCCTCCTCAAGTTTCGCGTCGATCGGAATGCACCGAATTGTTGCCTTAGTTTCATTCTTTATGCGTTCTTCGGTTTCGTTCGAACCATCCCAGTGTGCCGAGATAAAACCTCCCTTTTCTTCCAATATGGATTTGAACTCATCATAGGTTTGGACTTCAGTGATATGCGCTGATCTGTATTCAACTGCTTTTTGATAAATAGTGCGTTGAATGTCCTCCATCAAAAATTCAACCTTAGAGACTATTTCGGTCGCAGGTACAACTTCTTTTTCCAAGGTATCCCTTCGTGCCACTTCATAAGTGCCATTGTCCAAGTCTCGCTGACCTACTGCAATACGCACGGGCACTCCTTTGAGTTCATATTCATTGAATTTAAAACCAGGTTTTTGAGTATCTCGATCGTCGTATTTGACTGAAATTCCCTTTTCGCGTAGTGCGGCAACCAGGGGATTTATTTTATCGGAAATCATCTGTAGTTGCTCCAGGCCTTTATAAATCGGCACAATTACGACTTGAATAGGCGCTAGCTTTGGAGGTAGTACGAGTCCGTTGTCGTCGCTGTGGGTCATAATTAGGGCACCCATCAACCTTGTCGAAACCCCCCATGAGGTGGCCCAAACATATTCTTTGTTACCTTCTTTGGTAGCAAACTTCACATCAAATGCCTTGGCGAAATTTTGCCCCAAAAAGTGTGAAGTACCTGCTTGAAGTGCCTTGCCATCTTGCATCAGGGCCTCTATACAATAGGTTTCCAAAGCGCCTGCAAAACGTTCTGTCTCGGTCTTGGTGCCTTTTATAACAGGAACCGCCATATGCTCTTCGGAAAATTCGGCATAGACGTTCATCATTTGTTTAGCTTCGGCAATGGCCTCGTCTTCGGTCGCATGGGCCGTATGGCCTTCCTGCCATAGGAACTCGGCAGTACGCAAGAATAGACGTGTACGCATCTCCCATCGCACAACATTTGCCCATTGATTGATCAATAAGGGAAGATCACGGTACGATTGAATCCATTTACGGTAGGTATCCCAAATAATGGTTTCAGATGTTGGTCTAACAATCAGCTCTTCCTCTAATTTGGCATCAGGATCCACTACAATTCCTTTTCCATCTTCACTGTTTTTTAACCGATAATGGGTAACCACTGCACACTCTTTTGCAAAGCCTTCTACATGACTGGCTTCTTTGCTCAGATAGGATTTGGGTATAAAAAGCGGAAAATAGGCATTCTCATGTCCTGTTTCCTTGAACATTTTATCTAATCCGGCTTGCATCTTCTCCCAGATTGCAAATCCGTATGGTTTGATCACCATACAGCCTCTTACCCCCGAGTTCTCCGCTAAATCGGCCTTTACAACGAGTTCATTGTACCATTTAGAATAATCATCACTTCTCTTCGTTAAATTCTTAGCCATAAATGTAGTTTGGCACAAATCTTGTGCTATTGGTTTTGTAAATAATTGGTAAAACTAGTTATTTTAAGTATGTTCAACAATATAAAATTGAAACGATGATACAATCACTACCCCTAAATAAATTGCGTACACTTGGCATGTTCGCCCTTATTGCCGCTGTGACGGTTTCCTGTGGTTCTTACCAGCAGTCGTCATACTATGACAATGACGGTATCTATTCTGACGGAAAAAGACAAGTTGGAGTTGAAAGACCAACACGACCTGCCGCGCAACAGCAGCAGCAATCAAATGATGCCTATTCACAGTATTTTGGGCAACAGGCCGGTCAATACGATCAGATTTTGGAAAATGAAGTGTTCACTGATATCGATTCGTATTCTAGCGGGGTAGAAAACGACAGCCTAGCTACTGGGAATTTGACCGACTATTATCAAAGTGATAACGATTATACAGGCCAAGCAGGATGGGGCGAAAACGCCACAGCTGTAAATATAAATATCTACGGCGGCAATGCATATGGTTTTGCCTCACCATGGTTATGGAACGGTTGGAATACATGGGGCTTTGGGCCTTATGGTTACGGAGGTTTCTACAACCCATGGAGATTCGGAAGATGGAACAGATGGAACAACTGGGGCTGGGGAGGCTTCGGATATGCCGGTTATGGCTGGGGAGGATATGGCTGGGGCGGCTTTGGTAATCCATGGTTTTGCCCTCCTGGATACTATGGTTATGGTGGGTATTATGGTAATGGATACGGATATTCCCGAAGAAATTATGCCTTCAACAACGGGCGTAGAGGGTACTATAATAATGTCGTGACCAATAATACCTCTCGAACCGCCGCTTTAAGAGGAAGGTCGAACCTAAATACCAGAAGGGGCGATAGTCCTAGATACCGCAGTTCATCGAATACGGGTAGATATAACTCAAGCACTGCTAGAAGCAGGAGCAATAGAAGTGGTATAGCTTCGCGAAGAGCCGTCGGTGTTGACCAAAATCGTGCGTACAGAAGTAGCAGAACTACGCGTGCCGTTCCAAGATATAATAGTTCATCAAGAACGAACCAAGCTTATAGAAGCAGCACACCACGCAGCAGCAATTACCGTCGTGGGACTACTTCGAGCTCAGTAAGAACACGCTCGGCTACCCCCAGAACTTCAACGTACAGAAGATCTGGCACCAGCTCACGCTCAAACGGCTATAGCAGATCGAACTCTAGTTCAAGATCGAACCAGTCGTATAGAAGTTCTACACCGCGAAGAAGCAACTACAGAAGCTCTTCGCCAAGCAGAAGTTCTTCGCGCAGCAGTGGAAGCTATAGAAGTAGTAGCAGCTCTTCTAGAAGCAGCGGAAGCTATAGAAGCTCAGGCAGCTCATCAAGATCTTCAGGTAGAAGTAGCGGTGGTCGAAGTAGCGGCAGAAGACAATAAGCCCAACAACTTTACAGGTACCAAATTATATAAAAAATGAAGAGAATTTCGATTTTTATAGTGCTATTGGCATGCGCTTTTGGAAATGCCCAAAACAGCACTGATGTACTACGGTATAGCCAAGATAATATTCAAGGAAGTGCCAGATATCAGGGTATGGCAGGGGCTTTCGGCGCAGTAGGTGGCGATTTATCGGCCTTAAACGTCAACCCGGCAGGATCAGCGGTTTTTACCAATGGTTTGTTCACCTTATCGGGTTCGGTATACAATATCAATAACAATACTACCTACGTCGACACCACCATTGACGATTACAATACCGATCTGGATATTAACCAGTTTGGTGCCGCAATGGTTTTCAATAACAATAACGAAAGCTCGGGCTGGGATAGATTCACCTTGGCGTTCAACTATGATATCGTTTCGAACTTCGACAATCAAGTTCGCATTAGCGGCAATACAAGTCAGGGTATCGACAATTACTTTTTGAATTTCGCTCAGGGCTTACCCTTGGGCAACATTTTATTGCAAGAAGGAGAATTCTTGGAAAATGCTTATTTGGACATAGGTTCGAATATCGATGCACAAAATCCGTATGCAGATCAGCAAGCATTTTTGGGATATTATGGTGGGGTAATAGATCCCGCAGCCTTGGAGGAAGGTAATACCGTTTACAATAGCAACGCTCAATACGGAACTGTATTTCAGCAATTTACCCGTAATACAGCAGGGTACAATAGTAAGTACACCCTTAATGCAGCCGCTAGATACAACCAGAAGTTACATCTTGGCGCCTCATTGAACTTTCACGGAATCATTTATGATCAAGTAGATCTGTTCGAAGAAGACGGCTATGATGCGGATTCGGCCATTCAGTTCGTTACTTTCGATAACTTTTTACGTACCGAAGGAGCCGGATTTTCCTTTAGTGCGGGTGCTATTTATAAAATAAATGAAATGATCCGCATCGGTGGAAGTTACCAGTCCCCGACATGGTATCGACTAGAAGATTCCCTGTCTCAGCGTATCAACTCCGATTTGGCCGATGAGGATATTGACTTTATCAATTTCGATGTAGTGAACATTTTTGACAGGTATACCATTAAGACCCCCGCTAAACTGACAGGAAGTTTGGCATTGGTCTTTGGAAAATCGGGCTTGTTAAGTGTAGATTACGGCTATCAAGATATGTCCGCAGCTACATTAGGACCCGATGACGATGGTAATTTTGCCAATGTAAACGATCAAATTTCCAATCAGTTTGCGCCAGTATCAACCTTGAGGGTTGGTGGGGAATATCGCATCGCAAGGGTTAGCCTAAGAGCAGGCTATCGCTACGAGCAAAGTCCATATGCAAATGATGATTTAGTTGGAGACCTAAACGGCGTTTCTGCAGGTATAGGCATCAATTTTGGTGAAAGCAGGTTAGATATTGCCTTTAATCGTTCAGAACAGGAAACCGCATTAAGCCTGTTCGACACAGGAGTAACCAATACAGCCACCATAGATCGTATAAATACGAATTTAACTTTAGGATATACCTTTAGTTTCTAAGCTCACAACTCAAATAATTCAAAGGAACCGGTAGCATGCTTCCGGTTTTTTTGTGGGTAAAAATCAGCGCTTTAGACTAAAGTGCGATTTAATGGTTCGTGCAATGAGAATGTTATCTTCGGTTCGTTCAAAATCGAGTTTAAACCAATAATCCGATGAAGGCAGCTGCACACCGTTATAAGTGCCGTCCCAGCCTCCGCTGGTAGGATAGATTTGAAATAATAGTTTGCCATATCGGTCAAAGATCGACACAACTGGGTTTGTTAAAGTCTCAATTCCATAAACCAGCCATTCGTCGTTACTCCCATCACTGTTCGGGGTAAAAAATTTAGGGTAACCTGCGACCAAAAATTCCAAGGGTTCAGATGTTCCACAGCCGTTTTTATCATTGACTACCACTGTATTGATCCCAACTGGGATATTGTTGAACACAGGGTCATCCTGAAAGTCACTGCCATTCACCGAATATTCATAGCTACTATCACCGTTAACCACGATCTCAACGTTATTGGTTCTTGTATTGTCATCCAATATATCCTCTAAAATAATAGGAGGCTCAACCACCGGTGCAGCATGGAACGTTATCAGAATATCATCGGTTATCATACCGAAACTTGTCTCGATCTCCACAAAATATCGTCCTGAATTTGGGCTCGTAACAATATACTCCGTAGCAGCAGGACCGCTTAGGAGGTTGTTATTATCTATAGTACCATCATCCTCATAATCCACAGACCAGGTCACATTTTGAATATCGGGGCCCGCCGGTGAGCGCAATGCACTTAAGGGTATGTCAGGGTCACCTGCACATGCGGTAATGTCCAAGCCCAAAAACTCATCGCGAAGCGTACAGTCTAAGGCAGAATTCTGATCGGCATCCACAGAACTCCCCGTGAAGGTCAATTCAAAGGTCTCGGGATCTCCATCAAAATTGGTGTTGTAATTGTTGACTAAAAGGTAATAAATCTCGCCAGGCTGCACATCTAGCCATTCATCGTACGTATTCTTGCTCTGCTTTACGAAAGGAGCTCCTGGGTCACCATTTATAGGATTAACACCTAGACCCGTATAATTGGTATCGTTCGCCTCGAAATTACATCGAATCGGAATAGCCGTTCTATTGGTAATTTCCGAACAATCAGTATCGGGGCCATAAAGTGCAAAATCCCATTCTGCGGTAATATTCGTCCCAGAACTCGGCAAGGGCCGAATATCGAAACCTATTTGACCTGCGGTTCCGGCCCGGAATACAATCCATGACGTATTGTTTTCCAGTTCCAACGAACTGTTAGATCCCTTTTCCAAACAACCACTAGGCCTATTGTCATCATCACCGAAATCGTTGATATTCCCGCTTCCGTCCACAATGAACGTAATTGGTTGGTTATCTGCACATACAGGTATTGCGGTTCTACAATCACCTGAATTCTGTGCCTGTAAAAGCATAACACACAAGATAGTGCAACAACATAAAAAGAAGGTTCGCATAGGTAGTGGGGCTAATTAAACGTACCGGGGGTTAAGAAGATAACTTGGTATTAGTCCACTTTAGTATATTTCATCGGTGTCAAAACGCAGTTAATCGATGAAACGCAACTTTTTATCCAATCGCAAGCAGAAAATCAGTGTTTTAGAGCGAAATGGTTGCTAACATACTTGGCAACCTTTACTTGGCCATCTTCATCGATATAGGTCAGTTGAAACCAATAATCGGTCGCAGGGGCGAGAGCACCGTTTAACATCCCATCCCATCCTTGGGTGTCGTTCGCTCCCAAAAACTTAAGCAATTGACCATAACGGTTATAAATATATACCTTGGGATCTTGCAACTTATCAATACCTTGAACCTGCCAATAGTCATTACTACCATCTAAATTGGGGCTGAAAAACTTTGGAAACCCAGCTACAATAATCTCTTCGGTGACTTCACCACAGCCCTTTGGATCATATACGGTCACCGTATTCGCACCTGGAGCTACATTATAAAAAGTGTTGTCTTCTTGAAAGGGACCATCATTTATGCGGTATTCCCATTCACCATCAGCACTGGCTATGACTTTTATGGTATTATTAGCTTGAAGGCCATTGACCTCAACATCCAATAGCTGTGGCGCTTTTGATTCGACCACTGTAATGGTCTTCGAACGTTCACAGCTGACACCACCTGTGGAATTGATTACCTTAACCGTATATTCACCTGGCGTACTTACGGTAATACCAGCTGAGGTTTCACCAGAATCCCAGATGTAGGTATGATTGGGCAATGTGCGCTCTTCGCCAATAAAAACACTGGAACCATCTTCGCAGATATAGGCTTCGGACGGAAAATTAAGTGAGGGTGACTCTAAATTTATCAGCTCAAATCGTTCGGTAACATCAAAGCAATCGGGATTGTTGATCGATGAAATTCGTACAAAGATTGTTTGTGATCCAGGCTGGGTCTCGTACTGCTTTGGAAGCACATTTGTTCCACTATTTGCATCGCTCAAGCTAAGATAATAACTCACCGCGAATATATTTGGATCTTGGGTACCCAACGCTTCCGCATCTTTTTGCGAAAGATCATACACGTCCAAACCAGAACAGGAAGCATCATTAGATATGAAATTAGCAGTGGGTATGGGAGCGAATCCTACCTGCACCTCGCTCGTTACCATATTGCTTGCATCCGTAGTAAATTCTACCCGATATCTTCCGGAATTGGTCACTGACAATTCAGGACCAGTTTCACCGCTGATTTCTTGAAATCCACTGCCCGAATCGAAAAACCATCTGTAGGCATCAACACCAGTAGTGGAGGCATCGAGAATATAGGTATCGCCTTCACAGGCAGATACGGGAGGGCCCAATAACTCTTCTACAATCGAACAATCTAAAGCCGTATCGGGATCGGTCACAAAAATTTGCCCCGTAAACTGAATTGAAAACCCAGAATTTGTGTTGGTAAAATTGTTAATGAGAAGGTAGTACTCCTCACCGGTCTCCACGCCAAGCCAATCCTCATATTGAAAATTGTCCAAGCTTCCCGTAGGGTCCTGGCCGACTCCTGTAAATGCCTTGGGGTTTTGAGAGTTGTCTCGAAAATTACAGCGCACTGGTTCTCCAAGATTGCCACAATCATCGGATCTATATAGTGCAAAATCCCAGTCTTCCGAGCTATCGAATCCAATATTAAAGCCCAATTGACCCGAGGCTCCTGTTTTAAAACGATACCAAGCCGAATTCAATTCAATTGTTCCTTCAGCAGTTTTTTTTAGACAACCAGTACTGGCCGCTCCAGCAAAATCATCAATACCTATACCATTTGTACCACCGTTAATCGGTGTATTGGTGCATATAGGTATGGCATTGACACAATCGTTGGCCACCTGTGCATGGGCAACAAGGCTCCCTAGAAAGAAAAGAACACTAACAAAAGTGCCTAAGCGGTTCATCATTGGTTCGGTTGATCTTTTCCTAAAAATAAAACCGCTCTTAGCACTATCCCAATTAATGTTGTGTAACGGCCTAAATGGGGCATAAAGTGCCATATTATGTATATCTTTGTAGCTTGTATGACCCGAAATAGAATGAAGAATAAAAGTACAATAGAAGAGCAATTTGAGGCCATGGGGAACGACCATGTCTCTTCGGCAGAGGATACTCCATTGAGAAAAGATGCCTTTGTGCTCTCCGATACCGAAAAAATAGCCCGTATTCGTGAGAATATTAGGGAGGTAATGCTTACCCTAGGTCTCGACCTTGATGATGATAGCTTAAAGGGGACCCCAAATCGTGTTGCAAAAATGTTCGTGGAAGAAATTTTTGGTGGCCTTCATCCAGATCGAAGACCCAAGGCATCCACCTTTGACAACAAGTACAAATATGGTGAAATGTTGGTTGAGAAGAATATCACCCTCTACTCTACTTGTGAGCATCATCTGCTACCAATTGTTGGCAAGGCACATGTGGCCTATATTTCCAATGGTACCGTAGTGGGCCTTTCCAAAATGAACCGTATTGTCGATTATTATGCCAAGCGTCCTCAGGTGCAGGAACGTTTGAACATTCAAATTGTCCGGGAACTTCAAAAGGTTTTGGGCACTAAAGATGTAGCCTGTGTCATCGATGCAAAACACCTATGTGTGAACTCACGAGGTATTCGTGACGTTGAAAGCAGTACCATTACGGCAGAATATGGCGGAAAATTCAAAGAGGAATCCGTTCGCCAAGAATTCTTGGAATACATCAATATGGAAACGAATTTCTAAATCATCTTATCCCCAATGCCTTTATACCAGAGTCAAAAACTAAGAATCCAGAATTCCCTTTCTGGAAAAAAGGAAGACTTCACACCATTAAATGAAGGCTATGTAGGCATGTATGTATGCGGGCCAACCGTATATAGTAACGTACACTTAGGCAATTGCAGAACCTTTATGTCTTTCGATATGATATTCCGATATCTAAAGCATCTGGGTTATAAAGTTCGTTATGTGCGTAATATTACCGATGCGGGACATTTGGTTGACGATGCCGAGGACGGAGAAGATAAAATCGCAAAGAAGGCTCGATTGGAGAAATTGGAACCCATGGAGGTCGTTCAGCGCTATACTGTAGATTTTCACAATATCCTTTCGCAGTTCAATTTTTTGCCGCCCAGTATAGAACCCACCGCAACGGGCCATATTATTGAGCAAATCGAAATCATTAAGGATATTCTCGACAAAGGCTTGGCCTATGAAGTGAACGGCTCGGTCTATTTTGATGTCGCGAAATTCAACGAGACCCATGAATACGGAAAATTGAGTGGCAGGAAATTGGAGGATATGATCGCCAATACACGTGAATTGGCTGCTCAGGACGAAAAGAATAGTCCACAAGATTTTGCCTTGTGGAAAAGGGCAGAACCGCAGCACATTATGCGCTGGCCTTCCCCGTGGGGGGACGGATTTCCAGGTTGGCACTTAGAATGTACGGCCATGAGCACCAAGTATCTTGGGGAGACCTTTGATATACATGGAGGGGGAATGGACTTGAAATTTCCGCATCATGAGTGCGAAATAGCCCAGGCCGAAGCAAGCTACGGACAGTCTCCAGTTCGCTTTTGGATGCATGCCAATATGCTCACCATGAATGGCAAGAAAATGGCCAAGTCAACAGGCAACAATATCCTACCCGGAGAAATTTTTACTGGGGATAATGATATTCTGAGTAAGGCATTTTCACCATCAGTAGTTCGTTTCTTTATGATGCAGGCCCACTATACCAGTATTCTTGATTTGAGCAATGATGCCCTATTGGCCTCAGAAAAAGGTTACCGTAAGTTGATGGAGTCCATTGATGTACTTGGAACATTAAATACCGGCAATACCACCGATTTTGACATTGCCTCATGGCGACAGAAATGCTATGATGCCATGAACGACGATTTTAATACCCCAATTCTCATTGCGAACCTCTTCGATGCCGTAAAACACATAAATCTGATCAAAGAAGGTAAGGAGAGCATTTCAGAAATCGATAAAGCCAATTTAATGACCAGCATGCGCACATTTTCATTTGAGGTGTTGGGCCTCGAAAATGAAAGCGCCTCTAAAAATGAATCAGGCAAACTTTCTGGAGTTGTGGAATTATTGATTCAATTGCGAAAGGAAGCTCGGGAAAATAAAGATTTTGCCACTTCCGATAAAATTCGCGACGAGCTGTCGGCCCTGGGCATTCAATTAAAGGATGGCAAAGAAGGCACTACATTCAGTGTTTCCTAAATACAAGAGGACGGTGTTATGAAAAAAATCCTAATTGCCCCTTTTGTATTGCTGGTAAGGTTTTACCAAATGGCCATTTCGCCTTATACACCGGCCACTTGCCGCTACTCACCTACCTGTTCCCATTATACCTTAGAGGCACTTCAAAAACATGGATTATTCAAAGGTGGATGGTTATCGTTAAAACGAATCTTTAGTTGCAATCCTTGGGGAGGCAAAGGGTATGACCCAGTGCCGTAAGCCAATTCTATTGTAAAGCTCTGAGGACACCACAATATAAGGTCCAAAATTGCGCTTTAGGATGATAAAGACATCCCAAAAATTGGGAAACGGTCTTAGGTCTATTTAGTATCTTAGTCATTTAAAACTATTACTGCATGCTTTTTTTAGGAATCATCTGGAACCCGAACGAAACGCTCCTAACTTTGGGTCCTTTACAGATCAAATATTATAACCTTCTTTGGATCGTGGCCTTTGCCATTGGTTGGTTTGTAATGAAACGGATTTATACCCACGAAAAGAAAACCGTTGAACAATTGGATTCTCTTTTCATTCATTGTGTGGTATCTATAATGCTGGGAGCACGTTTGGGTCATGTGTTCTTTTATGATTGGGAGTATTACAAGAATAACCTCATCGAAATACTATTGCCAATTAGGGCAAATGACCAAAGTTCATTATTCGGTTTTATCAATGGTTATGAATTTACAGGCTTTACTGGCCTCGCAAGTCATGGCGCCACTATAGGGGCTATCATAGCTATATACCTGTACTCGAAAAAGCAAAATTTAAAAATGCTATGGGTCTTGGATAGAGCTGTTGTGGCATCGGCCTTAGGTACTTTTTGCGTGCGCCTAGGCAACTTCTTTAATTCTGAAATTAATGGTAAACAGGTGGAGGAGTCTTTTGTTTTTGCCACCAAATTTATACGCAATACGGTACAACGCGGCACGAATACTGGAGATTTAGAGTATGGCGAAGCAATGCGACTAACCGGGGCCAGCACCCCGAATGAAGCGTATAAGATGATCGAGGAATCGCCTCAGTTCGCTGCACGTTTGGCTGAAATCCCGTACCGACATCCTGTACAATTGTATGAGGGCATAGCCTATATCCTTGTTTTTGTTATTCTCTATTACCTCTATTGGAAAACCGATAAAAAGGACAAGCTCGGGTACCTATTCGGACTCTTTATGGTACTGCTATGGACCATTCGCTTCTTTGCAGAATTCGTTAAAAAAAGTCAGGGCGGTTTCGAAGAAACACTCGGATTGTTATCTACTGGGCAGTGGCTAAGTATTCCTTTTATTATAGTCGGACTCTATTTGATGTTCCGCCCTAAAAAGGCTGCTTAACTTAATTCAAAACCATCGCTATGCGATCTCTTAATATCAACTATAAATTCTTTATTGCCATGCTCTTGGTTGGGTTTATATTCCAAGCTTGCGGTGATGAAACCAAGGACAAACAAAAGGTAAAAACGGTCAACGTAGTTTTTAAAAAAGAAGGTGAACTTTCCATCTTCAAACAAAAAGTAGATACACTTATTACAACATTGGATATCGAAATTGCAGAAACTGACTATGAAACTCAAACTGGACTTATGTATCGCAAATCAATGGAGAAGCAACAAGGTATGCTTTTTATTTTCCCTGATGAACGCTTGCATTCGTTTTATATGAAAAATACCGAATTCCCCTTGGATTTGATATTTTTAAAGAACGATCTTACCATTGCCAGTTTCCAAGAAAACGCACAACCCTTCGATGAAAGTCCGTTACCGAGCCAAGTGCCGATTCAATATGTTCTAGAAGTAAACGCGGGTTTGGCGCAAGAATGGTTATTGGAGATCGGTGATAAGATCGTGTTTACCAAAAACTAAGAATTTGGAAATTCAAATCAAAGAGATAAGAATACCCACCAAACTCGGTCATACGTTGGCCGTGACTAAATTTGTTCCTACCCAATCGACGAATTATGTCCTTGTCATTTCTTCAGCCACAGGCGTTCTTCAGAAATACTATAGCAGATTCGCCAGTTATGTTGCAAGCCAGGGTGCTCTAACCTATACCTTCGATTATCACGGTATAGGAAAGTCGAACAGTACAACAAAAGCCCTAAAGGAGAACGTTTCAAATGCCATGAGCTGGGGCAGTAACGATCAAGCGGCATTGGTGGCCCATGCAAAAAAAGAATACCCCCATCTAAAGTTGATTTTGGTTGCACATAGTATAGGAGGGCAACTTTTGGGCTTCAATCCTAATTATCATATGATAGACAAAGTTGTCCTGGTTGCTTCTCAAACGGGTTATTGGAAGGATTTTAATGGACTGCATAAAATAAAAATGTGGCTCTTTTGGTATATCATCATTCCTGTATTTACATCAGTACCTGGTTATTTTCCGGCTAAGAAACTTGGTCTTTTTGAAAACTTGCCAAAACAGGTTGCCTATGAATGGGGAACATGGGGGAAACACACAAATTACCTCATGCATTCTTATACTAAAGAAACACATTTCTTTGAAAAACTACAGATGCCAATGCTTGCCCTAAGTTTTTCCAAAGACAGTTATGCCCCAAAAAAAACCGTTGATCTGCTCCTTGAACATTACAAAAGTGCTTCTATAGTACGAAAGCATTATAAACCATTAGATGGTGGAAGACATGTAAAACACTTTGGCTTTTTTAAAGCGTGGGCACAGCAACCGTTTTGGGAACAATGCCTAAATTATATCGTAAATGGAAAATACGAGACCTAATCTTCTGCTTACAGGACAAGAAAGCGAACGCTTGCTATTTAGAAAATTAGTTGCTTCCGACTTTGAAACATGGCTTCCTTTTCATCAAAATCCAAAAAGCAGCAACTTTTGGGAAGGCCTACCTGAGAACCCCAAGATAGCATGTCAACATTGGTTTGAGAAAGCATTTCATCGCTATGCCAATAAACTTGGCGGAATGAATGTGCTTATCAATAAGCAAACCAAACAATTCATAGGCCAGTGCGGTTTATTGGTGCAGACCGTAGATGAGGTTGATGAACTTGAAGTCGGTTATTCGATTCTTCCTAATTATTGGAGGCAGGGGTATGCTACAGAGGCTGCAAAAAGATGTAAAGCATATGCCAAGGAACATCGGCTGGCCGATTCATTGATTTCGATCATTCATATTGACAATATAGCTTCCCAAAAGGTGGCGATCAACAATGGAATGCGTTTGGAGAAAACTACCGTGTACGACCATAATCCGGTTCATATTTTTAGAACTCGTTTATGAGTGCACATTGGGCCATATTTCTTGACAACGATTCGCATAAGCGTGCGTTTATTGCCAACTTAATGAGCAACAACCCTCCCAAAGAATTTGAGGGATTGGCCAGCAAGGTTGGAATGCTCTTCTCAAAAACTGCAGTACGCGCTTATATCGAAGAAGAAAAAAGACATGGGTCTACCAAGCTCACAACCAATAAGCAGACGTTAAAGACCATGTCTAGCGGGGAACAGAAAAAAGCCCTACTGCATCATATTTTGCAATCTGATCCTGATTACATTATTCTTGATAATCCGTTTGATAATTTAGACAAGGCCACGCAAGAAGCATTGCGGGCTCAACTTGAACAACTGGCTACTGATACTAATTTGATTCAATTGTTGAGCAGAAAAGACGATCTGCTTCCTTTCATCACAAACTATGCCCAGCTAAAGAAAAGTACAGTGGTCTTGATAAATGATATTTCGCAACTAGCTACTAAGGCAATTGTTTTCGATCGGAGTATTCCACCTTCATTGAACCCACCACCTTTTGACCAAGATGTGCTCATTCAATTAAAGAACATATCCGTTTCGTATGTTGGCAAACCAGTTTTAAACCGAATAGATTGGACGATAAAGAAGGGGGAGTTCTGGGAGCTCAAAGGCCCCAATGGAAGCGGAAAGACCACTATTTTATCTATGGTGACCGGAGAAAACCCTAAAGGCTATGGTCAGGAGCTTTATCTATTCGGCCAGCGAAAAGGTAGCGGCGAAAGTGTATGGGACATCAAAAAGAACATAGGGTACTTTACCCCTGCCCTAACCGATAGCTTCAGTGGATACCATTCAATAGAACATATGCTAATTAGCGGCCTCAACGACTCTATTGGACTCTATACCAAGCCAACGGAGACCCAACTACGATTGGCAAAAGAGTGGTTGCTTATGTTGAACCTTTGGCCTAGAAAAGATGAGCTATTTTATAGATTTAGTGCTGGACAAAAGCGCTTGATCATGTGTGCTCGCGCTATGATCAAACATCCTGTCTTATTGATTCTGGATGAGCCTACTGCCGGTTTGGATGATTCTAGCGCCTCGCTTTTTGTAGCCCTTGTCAACAAATTCGCCAATGAAAGCGAAACCGCGATCATTTACGTTTCACACAGGAGCGAACCCGAATTAACTCCAGAATTTGTCTATCAACTCATTCCAGGCAAGCATGGCTCTTTAGGAAGCCAGGCATAAAAAAAGAGCTCCATTTTTCAATGCAGCTCTTCCTTAGTTCTATTGGGAAAAGAATAAGCCTACGCCTCCTCTTTCTCTTTTACTTTTTCTTTTACTGGTGAGGTTACATTCTTCTTTAAAGTATCGTACATGATCGGTGTCGCTATGAACAATGAAGAGTACGTACCTACTATAACACCAACGATCATCGCGAACATAAAGCCTCTTAACGACTCACCACCAAAAATGAATATGGCCAATAACACGACCAAAGTGGTTAAAGACGTATTCAACGTACGGCTTAATGTGCTGTTCAAAGCTAGATTGATGTTTTCACCTGCTTTCCAGCCCTTTTCACCAATAATTTCCCGTATTCGGTCAAATACAACCACGGTATCATTTAAAGAGTAACCTATAACCGTAAGAATGGCGGCAATGAAAGCCTGATCTATTTCCACACTAAACGGAACCGCTGAGCCCATAACCCCCAGAATAGAGAATATTCCCAGTACGATCATAACATCATGAAATACCGCCACAACGGCACCCAATGAAAACTGCCATCTTCTAAAACGCAATAAAATATATAGGAATACCACGGCAAGTGATCCAATGATCGCTAGGAAGGCATTCTTCTTGATATCATCGGCTATGGTAGGACCTACTTTCACCGATTGTAGAATACCTAAGGCATCCTCACCTCCACCAGTAATAAATTCTGCCAAGGTCATTCCGTCTGGCAGTAGATTTTGAAGTGCATTAAAAAGCTTGCCTTGAATTTCATCATCTACTTCTATACCTTCTACATCTACCTTATATGCCGTAGTAATCTTGATTTGGTTGGCATCACCATAGGTCTTAACTCCTGTGCCCGTGCCAAATTCATCATTTAATTTTGCTGCTATTTCAGAGGTGTTGACCGGCTTCTCAAAACGCACTTGATAGGTTCGCCCTCCAACGAAGTCTACCCCTTGTTGCAAGCTGTTGGTGGCTAAAGAAAAAATACCCAATCCGACCAAGATCACTGAAAGCACGTAGGCGATTTTTCGTTTTCCAAGGAAATTGATATTCATTCCCTTGAACAAGTTCTTGGTCAAGGAGGTAGAGAAATCCAAACTTCTTCCCGGTTTGCTTACATACCAATCTACCAACAATCTTGTAATAAAAATGGCAGTAAACAAGGAAGTTGCGATACCGATCAAAAGAGTGGTCGCAAAACCTTTTATTGGCCCAGAACCGAATATAAAAAGGATAACCGCGGTTAGGCCCGTGGTAATGTTCGCATCCAAAATAGAAGACAATGCATTGCTGAAACCATCGGCCACAGCTTGGGCTTTGCCTTTGCCTTTGGCCAGCTCTTCCTTGATACGTTCAAATATCAGAACGTTCGCATCAACAGACATACCTATGGTCAATACAATACCAGCAATACCTGGTAAGGTCAATACTGCACTTAAGCTAGTAAGTACACCAAAGATCAACAGTATATTCAATAGTAATGCAATATCGGCAGCGATACCAGCTTTGCCATAGTAGAAAACCATCCAGACCAAAACGATGCACATGGCAATCAAGAACGACATAAAACCACTGCTGATGGCCTCTTTACCTAAAGACGGACCTACAATCTCAGATTGAATTATTTCTGCGGTAGCCGGTAATTTACCAGCACGCAGAACGTTGGATATATCTTTGGTTTCGTTTAAGGTAAAGTCACCGGTAATTTCAGAATTACCTCCTGAAATGGGCCCAGTTGAGACTCCAGGGGCAGTATACACTTTATTATCAAGGACTATGGCAATACCCGTTCTGTTATTGAATGCATCACCTGTCAACTTCTCCCAAAGCTTCGCACCTTTAGTATTCATGTTCATGCCAACAGCGGGTTTGTTACCCATATCGAATTGAGAGCGCGCATCTGTGATGACATCTCCACTAATTCTAGGCACGCCTTCGCGATTGGATTTCAAGGCATATAATCGCGCTACTTCAGCTCCTTCACTTGGTCGCTCCCATAAGAATTTTGTAAACTGCAAATCAGCCGGCAACAACTTTCGGATTTCGTTCATCCTTAAAAATTTCCCGACTTCGGCAGTATCCTTTATTGCAGAGACCCCCACAGCGTTGTAGGCAGATACCATTTGAAACTTCTCGAAAAGAGGATTGTTGGTATTCGCAATATCCAATGAATCAGGCGTGGCATCGGCCAATAAGGAATCGATGCCCGATTCGGGTTTTGTTTCAATGGCATCCTCTTCGGTTTTTTCGACCAAAGTTTTTAACTGCTCGTTGGCCTGAAAGAAGAAACCTTGCAAGCCTGTATTGTTGGGCGCGTATGTTTCCCAGAATTCCAATTGAGCGGTACTAGATAAAAGTGCCTGTGCTCTTTTAACATCTCTTGCTCCTGGTAATTCGACCAAAATACGACCCGATTTACCCTCGCGTTGAATGTTAGGCTGGGTTACCCCGAAACCATCGATACGCTCGCGAAGTACCTCAAAAGCAGATTCGATAGACTCATCGATTTTTGTTTCGATCTCAGTGCGGACCTGATTATCGGTCATATCTGATTCGATAGTTCCTTCTAGCGCTCTGGTGTAAAAAATGTTGGGTGATGCCAATTTTGCATCGCCTTTGATATTATCCCAAGCCTCGAAAAACAATTCTACATAGGTTGCGTCGCTATTTTTGGAAGCCGTATCGGCGTCAGCTAAGGCTCTATTAAATGTTGGATCTTTGCTATTGTTGGCCAAGCCCATCAAAATATCCTTTACCGAAATCTGTAAGGTAACATTAATTCCCCCTTTAAGGTCAAGGCCTTTGTTGAGTTCCTTTTTCTTGGCTTCGTTATAATTGGTATATCCAAAAACCGGATTTTCACCTATCGAATCCAAATATTTGGCAGCTATAGCTTCCCTTTCGGTCAAATCATCCCCGGTATCTCCTGAAACCTTTGTCAGCGCGAATTTCTCGGCATCGCCTTCTATCTTATTTGTAATGAACGTATAGGATAATTGATAGATGCTTACTAGCCCGAAGAGGATGGCAAAAAGCTTTATAAGTCCTTTATTTTGCATTAGTTACGTAGATTATAATGTGATTGTTGTCTTGGATTTTTATTACAGCCTGCAAATATATGATATTCCCATACCATTTGACAATATATTTAAGAGATAATGCAAAACGAAAAGGCTTCCCACTGCAGCGGGAAGCCCTTTTATTTAGGCTATTTCCTTGTTGATTTAAAGTTCAAGAAGTCCGTTGGTCTTCCGAACCCCTTCAGCACTTTCTTGCATTTTTGCTTTTTCAGCATCACTCAAGGGCACATCCACTATTTTTTCGATTCCGTCTCTGCCTAAGATAACCGGCACTCCAATGCAGAGCCCATTTAAGCCATATTCCCCTTCTAAAAAGGTCGAACACGGGAATATTTTCTTTTGATCGCAAGCAATTGCTTGCACCAAGCCCGAAACGGCAGCTCCAGGTGCGTACCAAGCACTCGTGCCCAATAAACCGGTCAATGTCGCCCCTCCGACTTTGGTATCAGCTGCTACTTGTTCCAATCTGTCTTCAGACAAGAATTCGGAAACCTTAATGCTATTTCTAGTAGCATGTGAGGTAAGTGGCACCATACCTTTATCACTATGCCCCCCGATCACCATGCCATCTACGTCTGAAATCGGCGCTTCTAAAGCTTCGGCCAAGCGATACTTAAATCGCGCACTATCTAAAGCACCACCCATGCCTATGATTCTGTTTTTAGGCAAATTCGTTGTCTTATGAACCAAATACGTCATGGTATCCATTGGGTTACTCACTACGATCATAATAACATTAGGAGAATGTTCGATCAAACTCGAAGATACCATTTTAACGATTCCCGCGTTGATACCGATCAATTCTTCACGTGTCATTCCCGGTTTTCTAGGAATACCGGATGTGATCACTGCGATATCACTGCCTGCAGTTTTTGTATAGTCATTGGTGACCCCAGTAATTTTGGTATCAAAACCATTTAAAGAAGCACATTGCATTAAATCCATAGCCTTTCCTTCGGCATAGCCCTCTTTAATATCTAATAAAACAACTTCGGAAGCGAAATTTTTAATGGCGATATATTCAGCACAACTTGCGCCTACTGCCCCTGCTCCAACTACGGTAACTTTCATATTCAACTATTTTTAGTTTACGGATTTATGTTTTTTAGAACTCCTTTTCAGTTCTTGGTTTTCAGTGGGCAAAAATACATAATCTTTAACAATTTGAGTGGTCATGAACCTTGTAATGTACGGCATAAACAGCACTTTTTTCGATCGATGAAATACACTTAACGTTAAAAAAATCAGCACTTTAACGAAGATATCCGAAAAATGATGCCATACATCGAAAATTAGCAATTAAAGAAAGTTGGGTTGCGTTGTATATCCAACCCTGAATCTGTAATACCTACTTTATGAAAAAGCTATTATCCCTACTGGCCATAGTCGGCATTGTTTTAGCTAGTAATTGCTCTAGAATTCCTGAAAACAACGACCCAATTATCGGTGTTTGGCAAAAGGCAGACCGTCTTGTTATTAGCGAGACTGAAAAAGAGACCAGTTTCAGTGTTTGGACATTCAATGATGCCTATCTGGGACGTTACAATTTACAATTGAACCAGAAGGAAGCTGTGAAGACAGACTTCACCTGGGTCGAAGAAGACAACAAGTACACGATTTCCTACCCAGGAACCGATCTTGAAGATCAAACAGTAACCTTGGAGCGAACCGACAAAGGCGAAATATTACAAGACGCAAACGGCGAAATCTTTGCGTACCGAAATTAAAACCCAATGCTTCTGTATACATCAAAAAGCCGCGACCCTTTGGGTCGCGGCTTTTTAACTATGTCAACATACTGTTAGGCGTCGATATTTGCATACACAGCATTTTTCTCAATGAACTCTCTACGAGGCGGTACCTCATCACCCATTAGCATTGAGAAAATACGATCTGCTTCTGTGGCATTCTCAATCGTTATTTGTCTCAGCGTTCTGAAATTAGGGTTCATTGTGGTATCCCAAAGCTGCTCAGCGTTCATTTCCCCAAGTCCTTTGTAACGTTGAATACTTACACCACTGCTATAGGAGTTGGCAATCGCATCTCGTTCTTCATCATCCCAAGCATATTGCTTTTTACTTCCTTTTTTAACCAAGTATAGCGGCGGGGTCGCAATGTATACGTGTCCGCTTTCGATCAATTCACGCATATAGCGGTAAAAGAACGTCAATATCAAGGTTTCGATATGGCTTCCGTCAACGTCGGCATCACACATAATGACCACTTTATGGTACCTAAGTTTCTCTAAGTTCAAGGCTTTGCTATCCTCCTCTGTTCCTATCGTCACACCAAGAGCAGTATAGATGTTCTTGATTTCTTCATTTTCAAATACACGATGCGGCATCGCCTTTTCTACATTTAAAATCTTGCCCCGTAGCGGAAGAATGGCCTGGAAATTTCTATCGCGGCCTTGCTTTGCTGTACCCCCTGCAGAATCTCCCTCAACAAGAAACACCTCGCATATTGCCGGGTCTTGCTCCGAACAATCGGATAGTTTACCGGGCAATCCACCAATACTCATTACGGTCTTGCGCTGCACCATTTCACGAGCCTTGGTTGCAGCGTGCCTTGCCTGAGCCGCTAGAATAACTTTCTGTACAATTACTTTTGCATCATCTGGATTTTCCTCTAAATAATTTGTAAGCATCTCAGAAACCGACTGGCTCACGGCGGAAGTAACTTCCCTATTCCCTAATTTGGTCTTGGTCTGCCCCTCGAATTGCGGTTCGGCTACCTTCACCGAAATGATGGCAGTTAACCCTTCACGAAAATCATCACCCTGTACCTCGAATTTCAATTTGTCTAGCATGCCAGAACTGTCGGCATATTTTTTCAAGGTTCCGGTAAGTCCCCTTCGAAAACCAGAAAGGTGCGTTCCGCCTTCGTGGGTATTGATATTATTTACATATGAGTGAAGATTCTCTGTATAGGAAGTGTTGTAGATCATGGCCACTTCCACAGGAATACCATTCTTTTCTCCCTCCATAGAAATTACATCTTGGATCAATGCCTCACGGGTGCCATCCAAAAAGCGAACAAACTCTTTAAGACCTTGATCGGAATAAAAGGTCTCTCCAACATAACCGGTTTCACTTTCCTTATCTTTTTGACGCTTGTCCATTATAGTTATGGTCACCCCTTTGTTCAAATAGGAGAGTTCACGCATTCTATTCGCTAGGGTCTCATAGCTATATTCGATTGTTTGGGTAAAAATTTCGGTATCTGGCATAAAGGTAACCTCTGTACCCCTATCTGTTGTCTCACCTACGGTCTTTACAGGATACTCGGCCTTACCTCTTGAATATTCTTGTTGCCATATTTTGCCGTCCCTAAAAACCGTCGCCGTTAAATGGCTGGATAGGGCATTTACGCACGAAACACCTACACCATGCAGCCCCCCGGAAACCTTATAGGAATCTTTATCGAATTTACCTCCGGCCCCGATTTTCGTCATAACGACCTCGAGTGCGGAAACACCTTCTTTTTTATGCATGCCGACCGGAATACCACGACCATTATCCCTAGTGGTAATCGAATTGTCTTCATTGATGGTTACACTTATGGTATCACAATGGCCACCCATTGCTTCATCTATGGAATTATCGACCACTTCATATACCAAATGATGTAATCCCCTGGTACCAACATCACCTATATACATTGAAGGACGCATGCGAACATGTTCCATACCTTCCAAGGCCTGAATACTGTCTGCAGAATAGCTCTTCCCAGCGGTTGGTTCCGCACTAGGATTCTGAGATTCTTCTTTTTTGTTTTCGGCTTCTTTATCTGCTTCTTCGCTCATAAATTTTAAGTTGTTTGAACTTGTAATTTTGCAATCTTACAAATATAGGTAATAGCCTATGAAATATGACGTTTTCGCAGGGTATCGCACCTTTAAGTTATCAACAAATATTGTGGAAAAAATGAATGCGGAAATGCATCGTTTTCGCTATCGAAAACAAAAGAAGCTCCTGGTGAAGGGAGCTTCTTTCCGACTAATTAAAATAAAACCGATTTAACAGAATCGGTTACCGTCAATAAGGTATCTCAATGCACTTCCGAGAAAAGTACTTTTACCGCTCTCAATAGGCTTCTTCATGTACATTGGCCACAGCCCTACCAGAAGGGTCGTTCATGTTCTTGAAAGCCTC
>CALIJE010000164.1 GCA_938017825.1 uncultured Flavobacteriaceae bacterium | reverse complement strand
GAATAACTTGCCGAAACACGGGCGTCTCCGGTCGTTGAGACATTCATTACCTTAAGGGTCGCATTCATTTTGGCACTGCTCATCGGCGACCACTTTTTCAATTGGGCCAATTCAGTCCTTATGTTATTCGAAGTTCCATGGGTGTTGCCCGCATTGGGTGCTTTGAATACTACCCAATCGCCATCATCGTCCTTTTTGGTGTAAAAGAAATCCTCGTTTTCAAAATCGGTGGCTGGCCCAACATTTGACCCATCACCTAATATTAAATTCCAATATTTAAATGTTGGAATCACATCGTTGGCGTTACGCACTTCCGCTATCTTTTCACCGCAGGAAAGCAGCAATAAGAAGGTGCCAGCTATCATTAAGTAATGGTATGTCTTTGATTTAAATAGTTTGAAGTTCATTTGTTGTAATATTCCTAGTTATCTTAAATTAATAGTCTTGGTAAGGTGTCGTTATTCTTAGTACATCAGTTTGAGCGGTAGGTTTTCTTGAACAACCATTTCTCCTGAATTCTCGATTAGGTTATTCGAATGTGAATTATTCTTAGCTCCCCACAAACGCGCGACCATTTTCACTCGGTTGTTTAAGAACTTGTTGCCTGAAATATCTACATTGATGATTCCGTAAGAATTGATCAAAACACCATTTTTTTCTTTGGCTCCGCAACTTGTAAACGTACTATTGGTCAGCACCAGATTACCCCCTACGGTAGATTCATCATAACCACCTCGATAATAGTTGATCGTATTGTTTTGAACGGCAGTAAATTGACAATTATCGATAAAAACATTTTCCGCATTGTAATCGCCTCGATCATCGTCTTCAGCGGCCAAAACCAAACCGTTAGCGCAATTTTTTATTTGTGTGTTTGCGAACTTAATATACTCCGAAAATGAAAATTTATAGCCTAGCAATACATGATCAAAGTCAGCTATTTCCGAATCTTCAACAGTTAAATTATAAAGACTTGACATATCGCTTTGCAAACTGGCGAACCCATATTGCTCCCCGGTTCCATTCAGTATAACTCCCCTAAGGGTAAGTTCCCCTTTGGGGTGCATTTCAAAGGCCGGACTTTTTGCAGGTCCTATGTACTGGATAATGGGCCTTTTCTCTGTTTGAGCTGATTGTACAATGAGTCTCTTGTTAATTTTCAATGAAGAATTCAACTCATATATATCGGCCGTTAAGCTTATGATATCTCCATTGGCCGCATCGAGGATCGCCTTGTTTAGCTCTTCAGTTGAACTTACGGAGTGTGTTTTTGGATCTGAATCTTGAGCTTTTTTATCAAACCAATTAGGACCGTACTTCGAAACATCCATAAGGTTCGGCTTAGATATGTCACCGCCCGAAATCGCCCCAACAGAATTACTGTTTTGTCGAGAATTGCCAAAAAGGTCAGTCGCTATTTGGTCAAATTCGAAACCTTGATAGAGTTCAATAGATCCTAGTTCACCAGCTGGCATGAGCACATTTTCTTCTAATTCCGAAAGTGAGAATTCTTGGGTAGCGATTCCTGAAATCGATTGAAACGGAACACCATTGTTATGTATCACATTGGCTTTAAAATCGATTCCATCCAACGAATCATGGGCCACAATTGGTTGTTTATCTCCATTTTCATTATAGATAAGGTTGTTTGCCACTGTAGTACGTATAGGCCTTTCCGATCTGATTTCAGAAGCAGGCAGCACATCTTTTTGGTCTAAATTAGCACCTACCCCAAACTGTAAAGGTGACGTACAATTGATCCAAGAGTTATGGGCAACCACAACATCGGTAACTTGTATATATCTATTCAATGGTGATTTGGGTATACCGTTCATTACGGCAAGTGGACTTCTGAATACCTCACCTTTTAAATTGTAGAAATAATTATTGGTGACCCAATGCCCCGTACCGATCAATCTGATTCCTCCGATTTGTTCAGAATTCGGATCTCCTATGAAATAGTTGCCATCTACTGTACAATAGTTGCCATGCCTGGTAACCAAAGAACCTTCACTTTTATAGAATATGTTGTTTCTAAATTCATTAAAATTGGTCTTGCTCGAGATGACTTCCACCTCTCCGTTGCAACGATCAAAAAAATTGTTTTCCACTAGGGTATGGCTTGGAGCCATAGAGGTATAACTATTCCCAATTTGAATCGTCTCGGCACTGGGACCACCTTTAGGGGGCCTGGGCCCAAAATAGTTGTGTGCGATCTTATGGTAGTTCTTAATGTTCTTATTCCCTTCTAAATCGACTCTTACCGTTGGTCCTCTATTAGATTTTCCGGCAAGGTAGCAATGATCAAGTTCGTTATGCCTTCCTTTTAATTGAACCCAGAGATCAGACTTATTTCGCTGTGATTTGTTGTAATCAAGAATCACACAATTGGTGACTTTTGAATGATTTGCAACCGTGTCCTTATTAATGGCGAACTCAATGACCGATCGAGACGGAGAGAAACCATCCGTAAAATATAGGCCATCAACAACCAAATATTCTCCACCGAGTTTTAAATCGGAATTTCCCTTTATCACTACATCACCAGCCGTTTCGGCCCTAAGTGTTATAGGCTTTCCTTCACTCCCATAGCCAACGAAACGAATTTCAACATCTTTCCATTCACCATTGGCCAGAACAATGTCATCTCCAGGGTTGGCTTTTGCAATTGCGTCGTTCAATGCATTAATATCCTTAACCAGGATACCATTATTTTTATCAGCATCGCTGCACGAAAGCACTAAAAATAAAAGACTAATACTCATCAAAACTTTATTCATCATAGGAGGCTTTATGGAGTTTGAATTTAGTTGAACACAACCCTTCATGTTGTGTATGAAAATTGTTTTCTTAAATTGGTTAACCAATTTGGTTTACCAAAAATAGATATATTTGTAAGACTCACAACTTTTTGGTGCAAAACATGCAATGCATTTCTAAACTATGAATAGGGAATGAAAAGAAACAAGGATACTTTATCTAGGCGAAATTTTACAAGATTATCGGCTTCCGCACTCGCAAGTTTGCCGCTTATGGGGTTCAATTCAGACCTTATCAAGGTTCCCGAAAAACCTTCGAAAGAACTTAAGGTACACCTTTTTTCAAAACACTTGCAATTTCTTAATTACGATAATATGTCGGAAGTTGCCAAGGAGATGGGTTTTAATGGGCTAGATTTAACAGTACGGCCCAAGGGTCATGTTTTGCCGGAACGAGCGGCTGAAGATTTGCCAAAGGCCGTTTCGGCTATGAATAAGCACGGATTAAATCCGCATATGATGACGACCAATATTTGGGATGCAACCAACTTAAAAGAGAAAAAAGTTTTGGAAATCGCATCAAAATTAGGTCTAACCCATTACCGGACGGCCTGGTTAAAATACCCGGAGAATAGAACCATTGCTGAAAGTCAGGCTATTTATGGTCAGCAGGCACGTGATTTAGAAGCTGTAAATAAAGATTTAGGATTGATAGGATGCTATCAAAACCATGCTGGTAAGCATGTAGGCGCGCCTATTTGGGATTTGCCTCCAATTTTTTCGGTTACCGAAAACAAACACATAGGATGTCAATATGATATACGCCATGCTGTCGTTGAAGGTGGTAATAGTTGGGAACTTGGGTTGCGACAGATTATGCCCTTTATTAAATCCATAGTCATTAAGGATTTTAAGTGGGGGAAAGTAGCCGGCAAATGGCGCCCGGTAAATGTACCGCTTGGTGAGGGGATGGTAGACTTTAAGCGCTACTTTGAGTTGCTTAAAAAAGCAGAAATCAATGTACCGGTGTCCTTGCATTTAGAATACGACTTAGGCGGAGCTGAACATGGCGATTCTAAAATCAGCATTGATAAAAAAGAGGTATTTGCCAAAATGAAAAAAGACTTGAATTTTTTAAGGGATACCTGGAAAATGGTATACGAATAGTAAATCAATATGAGCGACAAATCAATTTCGACAAAAGAGAAACTTAAAATGGTGGGTACGGCAACTATAGCCACCTGTTTATTTAAAAAAGGATTGAAAAATCAGTTTATTCAAGGTGTACGACCCTTAAAGAAAGGAAAGCCCACTATGGTGGGAGAGGCGTATACCCTACGTTATATTCCCGCCCGCGAAGATTTGAATCCGATTTCGGTTTTTCGAGACCCCAAACATCTGCAAAGAGTAGCCGTAGAGGAATGCCCTGCTGGTGCTGTTTTGGTAATTGATAGTCGCAAGGATGCGCGCGCCGCTTCGGCCGGATCCATATTGGCGACTAGATTAATGATGCGCGGAGTTGCAGGGCTGGTCACCGATGGTGGATTTCGAGATTCGGCCGAAATTGCGGACTTGGAATTCTCAGCCTATCACCATGCGCCTTCGGCACCTACTAATTTAACACTTCACCAGGCTATAGCGCTAAACGAACCCATTGCTTGTGGTGATGTGGCAGTTTTCCCCGGAGATATATTAGTCGGTGATGATGACGGGGTAATGGTCATTCCTTCGAACCTCGTTGACGAAGTCGCCGATGAATGCTTGCAAATGACTAGGTACGAAGAATTTGTAATGGAGCATATTGGTAAGGGTAAACCGGTAATCGGGCTTTACCCCTTGGTTGATGAAAAATTAAAAGAGGAATTTGAAAATTGGAACAAAAACAAAAACCTTGATAATTGAATAATCATCAAGGTCTTGGATAATTTGCATTTGTCTTGACAGATATACCGAACTGAATTAGTTGGTATGTGATTGAGCTAGGCTATAAAAGGTCGCTTGAGCGTAATCGTCTGCATTGCCCGTGTTATTTTGATTGTAGACCCCGGCTTTGAAATACATATATTGCCCCCCTTGGTCATAGCCACTACTACTCATATTTACATATTGTTCAACATCTTCTTTGCCCTCACGTGATATGGTCACCCACATATTGTTTCCTACAACCTTTATGTGATAACCAAAAACTTCATCGAGAGCAATTCCATCACTGGGATTTTCAGCAGAGCTAGATCTGCTTCCTATCATCTCATAATAGGTATCATCCCCGTTGTTTATCTCATGGGCAAAATATATAGAACCTAATTCGTTACCAGGTAATTTTCGATAATAAATACGAATGGGTTCGTCGCTATTGGCATGAATCTGTCCTACGATAACTCTACCAACCTGACTACTGCTGCCAGTTGTAGTGACATGATTTACGGCTAAGGTCGCCGTTAGTTCGCCATCATAGGCTCCAGCATTATTTATATCCTCCTGGGGCGCACTACCAAAAACCCAGTTATTCCCATTTACTCCTTGGGTACTGATACTGGTATTTCCGGCGCGCAACATTTCACGTAATTCAGTGCGTGTGTATGAGGTATTGGTCGACGTCCTAAAGCCATCGACAAAGCATTTGAAAACCATACCGCCATCATCTGCCGTAAAAAAATAGGTCTCATCTTGATACCCATTGTTCAACTCCTCCTCGTTAATACTATCTGCAGTTCCGCTGCCATCTTCATCAGTTGGAATACTGATTTTCCATTTGGAAAGGTCAAAATTATCAGATGGTGGTGGGTTATTTGTTTCAGGTTCCGGCTCTGGCTCTGGCTCTGGTTCTGGTTCTGGCTCCGGTTCCGGCTCAGGCTCAGGCTCCACGGTAGTATCTACAGGAGGATCGATTGCTGGGTCATCAGAACCGCAGGAAAAACCCATTAAAAGAATAGATAGCATAAAACTTGTACTCAAAAAGAGACGTGTATATTTCTTAAATTCTATTTTCATTAGAGAAGATTTTCTTTTCGGGGTTTATAAAAAGGAATTGAATGTTCAATTAAATTTTGCTCAATATATAAGACAAAACGGTAAAGTTACAATTTAGGTATGATTAGATCGATGAATTACACTACTTCAAGTCG
>CALIJE010000163.1 GCA_938017825.1 uncultured Flavobacteriaceae bacterium | reverse complement strand
GTGCCTACCCGGAAGCCCATGAACTACCGGAATATGTTGGTGAAGATTCTGGCACAAGTATTGATTATGCTATATCGGAACGTGATGCGATGTTCAGACAGGCCGCAGAAGTAATTGTAACGGCACAACAGGGCTCCGCATCATTGATTCAACGAAAACTAAAATTAGGTTACAATCGGGCCGGTAGAATTGTGGACCAATTGGAAGCTGCAGGAATCGTTGGTCAGTTTGAAGGAAGCAAGGCCAGACAGGTACTCGTACCAGATTTGACCTCATTGGATTTACTATTACAAAACGAAGAAAAAGAACTTTAAGATGAAACGACTTGTATTTTTGACCTTATTACTATTCGGAACGGTGGCGGCAACCGCACAAAACGATGCCAAGGCAAAAGCCCTATTGGATGAAGTGTACAGCAAAGTAAAGGCGTACGACAACATTTATGTGGATTTCAAATATGTGCTCGCCAACAATGAGGCCGGAATCAATCAAGAAACACGTGGAGAAGTGACCATGAAAGGCGATATGTACCTTGGCAATCTTTTTGGTGCAAAGCAATTGTACGACGGTACCAAGGTCTATACGATCGTACCTGAAAACGAGGAAGTCACGATAGAGGACAAAACCAGCGAAAGCAGCGACGTCTCCCCTGCCAGTATGCTTACGTTCTATATGGAAGGGCACACGTACAATATGGACATCCTTCAAAATGTGCAAGGGAGAAAAATTCAGTATGTAAAACTTACCCCGATGGATACCGATTCCGAGGTGAAATCAAGGCTATTGGGCATCGACGCTGAGACAAAGCATATTTACAGGTTGATCGAAACGGGTAAAAACGGTACAACTACCACAATTACTGTTAATTCTTTTAAAACCAATCAGGCTTTATCAGAAACCTTATTTACTTTTGATGAAAAGAAGTACGAAGACCAAGGGTACTACATCATAAGAAACTAAGCATTTGTGCGACTCCTAGACCGATATATTTTATCGCGATTTCTATTCAATTTTTTCAGTTCGTTTGTCATATTGATGTTTATCTTCATCTTTCAAACGATTTGGCTTTTTATTGATGATTTGGCCGGAAAGGGCCTAGATATCGTTATTATTGGAAAGTTTCTCTTCTACCTTACGCCCAATCTAACCGAGAAAGTACTCCCGCTTACCGTATTACTTTCGTCGATCCTAACCTTCGGTACTTTTGCCGAAAACTATGAATTCGCTGCAATGAAGGCTTCTGGTATTTCGTTGCAAAGGGCCATGCGCAGCCTAATTGTCTTTGTGGTTCTGCTATGCGGTGTAACCTTCTTTTTTGCGAATAGTGTCATCCCGGCTTCAGAGCAGAAGATCTATAATATGCGGCGCAATATTGCAAAAGTTAAACCTGCAGCAGCCATCGAGGAAGGTGTTTTTAGTGACTTTGAAGGCATGAGCATCAAAGTGGCCGATAAATACGGCGAAAACGACAGTTACCTCAAAGACGTCATTATTCATCAAAAAACTACGACCAATATCAACAACACGGTAATTAAGGCAAAAGATGGGCAATTGTTAAGTAGTGAGAGTTCAGAAGTTGTACAGTTGATTTTAAAGAATGGTCATTATTACGAGGAGGTCGAAACAAAGAAAAGTGCCGATAAGCGAAAATATCCGTTCGCCAAGTCAAATTTCGAAATCTACAGGATCAACATTGAAATACCTGAACTGGAACAGGATCTAGAGGCTGAAGGTGATGTGAGTACCTATAAGATGAAGAACGTTGTTCGTCTTACAAAGGATATCGATTCTTTGAATAAGGACAATATTCGAATTGTTGAGGCATTTTCAAAGAACATCATTAATCGTAGCGGCGGTTTTATAGCCATACCCGTAAAAGATGCACAAGCAGTACAAAAAGAATTGCTCAACAAAAAATCCAGGTCCTCGATGCAAAGTGCACCGCCATCAAAAAAAGTGGAGACCAAGCAGCAAGAAATTACCAAATCTGAAGATGAAAGACAGAGCGAGGATTCAAAATCCTTTGACGAGAGAATGGATGCATATAAGGCTTCTGGGCAGGTTCTTGATCTGTATCAAGACTGGCAGAAGGTTCAGATCATGAATTCGGCCAAAACATCGGTTTCCAATATATTGACGACCATAGTTGGCAAAAAAGACGAATTACAAAAGAGATACAAAATACATAACCTCCACATTTTGTCATTTCATAAGAAATTCGCTTTGGCGCTTTCGTGTATCATCTTGTTTTTTGTGGGTGCTCCGCTGGGCGCCATAATTCGTAAGGGAGGCATCGGACTCCCAATGGTCATTGCGATTATTCTATTTTTGGTGTATTACTTTGTTGGTGTTTTCGGGGAGAATTATGCCAAAGAGGGGAACATACATCCTATACTAGGTGCTTGGGTTTCTACCTTGATCATGCTGCCTCTGGGAATATATTTGACCAAGCGGGCCACCGCGGATAAAGGTGGAATGAATTTCGCGAGCGTTGTTGCTCGACTTAAGAGTCCGTTTAAGAAGAAGGCAACTGAAAAATCAGATTCAAAACATATTGAACAGCTTGAAACCTATTTTTCAGGTTCCGAATCCTTATCCAATAGTGATAAGGATATCTTGGTCAAATCGTTAGACCTGATCAGTGATTTCCCTAGAAGTATTAATATCAATAATGCTTCTGAATACATTAAGATTCACGAACGTAATCTAAAACACCTAATTTTGTTGAAACGAAGTGATTCTTCTGATTTGATTGCCGATCGATTAAGGCAATATCCAAAAATATCGGAAGAAGAAGTTAAGTTCTATATTGAAAAAAAACAGCGTAAGCTTACGTGGCGTGAGCTTTTAGCAGGTAAATTTGCATTTCTTATTGGTTTGATTCAAACCAAGGGAAATTCATTATCTAGAATAGACTCAAAACTAAAGGAAATAGCACGTATCAATACCAGTCTGATACAATTGATATCAAAAAAATAACGCTTCAAATGACCGAGACCGACAATAAAGCGATTCAATTGAACACTATCGAGGAGGCGATAGCAGATATTCGTCATGGAAAAGTCATTATCGTAGTTGATGATGAAAATCGGGAAAATGAGGGTGATTTCTTGGCGGCAGCCGAATTGGCGACCCCTGAAACGGTGAATTTTATGGCCACCCATGGCAAAGGGTTGATTTGTGCTCCCCTAACCGAAGGTCGCTGTAAAGAATTGGGGCTTCATATGATGGTCAGCAATAATACCGACCCCATGGAAACAGCTTTCACAGTCTCGGTAGATTTACGAGGCGGCGGAGTAACTACAGGTATTTCGGCATCCGATCGTGCAAAAACTGTTTGCGCCTTGGTCAACCCGGAGACCAAACCCCATGATCTGGCTAGGCCTGGTCATATTTTTCCGCTCGTTGCCAAAGAAGGTGGTGTATTGCGGAGAACCGGACATACTGAAGCTGCTATCGACTTTGCACGCTTGGCCGGTTTACAACCAGCAGGGATCATTGTTGAAATCATGAACGAAGATGGTTCAATGGCACGCCTGCCACAATTGATGGAGGTCGCCAAAAAATTCGATTTGAAAATCGTATCCATAGAATCGCTGATATCCTATCGTATGGAACATGATAGCCTCATCGAAAAGAAGGAGGATTTCGATATTAGCACGCGCTTTGGGGAATTTAGATTGCGGGCCTACAAGCAGACTACCAATAATCGCGTTCATATCGCCCTTACCAAAGGGGATTGGAAAAAAGAGGATGAAGTTCTCACAAGAATCAATTCTACATTGGTGAACAATGATGTATTGGGTACCTTGACAAATAATGAGGACAAGAAATTAGAAGATATGTTCAACGCTATCAATACCGAAGGTAAAGGCGCTATAGTTTTCATTAATCAAGATTCGCAGTCCTTGAATTTATTATCGCGTCTAAGCGAATTAAAGGAATTACAAAAACAAGGGGTACAACGTGCCCCTAAAATAGATATGGATACGCGCGATTTCGGTATTGGCGCTCAAATTTTGCATGACCTGGACATTACCAAAATAAGAATGATGACCAATAGCGAACAGGCCAAACGCGTTGGTATCGTAGGATACGGTTTAGAAATCGTAGATTATGTGAAATACTAAGCTATTGCGTTTAGTGTCTGTGCCATTTTAGATGCGCGTGCCTCAACTTCCTCTTCGCTCCATCCCAATTTGATCAAACAAGAAATGTTTCTGCCCATCCAATGGTCAGATTTTGAAAAGTCGGCCGCGGCATAGTCGGGCAATTGTTCCAATACTTCGTTCGGAAGTTTTCCCAGCGATTTGCGTTCCGTTAAATGTTCCCATTTTCTATAATAATGCCAATTATTGTCGTACCAATAAAAACAGCCATCGACCCCAGCCTTACCTAACGCTTGATGCGCCTTTCTGGCCTCAGTTTCGGTGGGAAGAAAGAAACTCAAAAAGGCATAGCTTTCCTCTCCTCCTATTGGCACCTTTCGAAACGAAAGGCCATCTACAGATTGTAATGCCTTCCTAAGCGTTTGGTAATTTCTCTTTTGGATTGATAAAAACTCATCTAAACGGTCTATTTGGGCACAGCCCACTGCAGCATTCAATTCGGATATTCGGTAGTTATAGCCCAAGAAAGGATGCCCTTCGGCCCCTCGATCCGAACCGATATGATCATGCCCATGATCGGAATAATGGTCGGCATTCTTATAATACTGTTCATTGTTGGTAAGCAAAGCCCCGCCTTCGCCACAGGTAACGGTTTTTACATAATCAAATGAAAAACACCCAAGATCGCCATAACTTCCCAATGGTTTGCCTTCGAAGGTACCACCAATTGCCTGGCAGGCGTCTTCCAGCAACAATAGATCATAGGTATCACAAATATTTTTCAACGCCTTTAAATCGGCCATGGAACCACACATATGTACGGGCATGATTACCTTGGTTTTTTTTGTAATGGCTTTTTCAACGCTGCCAGAATCTAAGGTCAACGTATCATCGATGTCGACTAGAATGGGTACGGCACCCAAGGCCAAAATCGACTCAAAACTGGCCACAAAAGTAAAGGTGGGCATAATTACCTCGTCCCCTGCACCAACACCAGCACTGGCCAAGGCGACGGTAAGAGCTGAGGTTCCGCTGCTCAGTAACTGTACATGTTGAACCTTCATGCGCCGGGCCAATTTTTGTTCTAGCTCCTTGGCTTTCCATTGGCCATTGCGCATACCATCGAAGCCGTAACGCATCAGCACCCCAGTTTCTAGCACCTCGTGCACTTGCTTTTTCTCTGCTTCTCCAAAAAGTTCAAATCCCGGCATTGTTCTTCGTTCTATTAATCTAGTTTATTTCAATTACACTATCGTTCAGATCTCGTCGCACTTTCTTGAATGTAGCGAACATATCATCTTCGGCACGGTAGCCAACGGGCATCACCAATACAGAAGTAAGGCCCATATCGGGTAGCCCAAGTAATCGGTCATAGGCCTCAGGCTCAAAGCCTTCCATTGGGCAAGAGTCGATTTTTTCAAGGGCACAGACGGTCAATAAATTCCCCATGGCCAAATATGCTTGGTTTTTAGACCAGGCCTTGATTTCGTTCACATCTTTATTTGAAAAATTCTCGGTCATCATTTCCTTAAAGGGGTCTAAAATTTCATCGCTTGTACCCCTAATATTCTTGACCATTTCAAAATAGTTCGATATGAAGTTTGCATCCACAGTGCGCTCAATGCAAAAAACCAATACATGCGATGCTTGGGCAACTTGTTGTTGTTCCATCGAAAATGAAACAAGTTCTTGCTGTACTTCCTTATTTTGAACCACAAGCATCTTTATGGGCTGTAAGCCATAAGACGTTGCTGTAAGGTTAAATGCCCGCTTTAATTTTTCGATTTGCTCTTTCGAAAGCATCCGCTCCGAATCAAATTTCTTAACAGCGTAACGCCAATCCAAATTGTATATGCTATGCTCCATTTTTATAAAAGACTTGTTCAATATTGTACCTCAACAACCTGCTAAAAAAACCACAATTTAATGGCCATTCCTACGACTACAATGACCATAAATGTTCTTACGAATCCGTCGCCCTTCCTAACCGAAAATCTGCTCGCTACCCATGCTCCTGTACCGTTACCAACCGCTAAAATGAGTCCGACTATCCAGTCTACCTTATCGTTCATCGCAAATACAAGGAGTGCTGCCAGCGTATAAATAAGTACGGCCACCACCTTGGTCGCATTGGAACGCACCAAGCTCATCCGATTTACGTAATGCAAAAATAGTATAATAACTATACCGAGTCCCGCATTGATGAATCCGCCGTAAATACCAAAAAAGAAAAATGCAATGATACCTATCCAAAGGTATTTTCCGGTCAATCGCTCTTGAAGGTCTTCCAGCTTCATTTTTGGTTTGAACAAAATAAGCAAGACCACTATGATCATGATTGCGGCTAAAATCTTATTAAAGGTCTCCCCTTTGATATCTACTGCAATACGCGCACCTAGAACGGCACCGAACAAGGCGGAAATGCCCAAATAGATATTAAAGGGAGAGGTAGACACCCCTTTACTTTTAAAGCCCGCTGTGGCCATAATGTTTTGGATACCAACGGCTACGCGATTCGTACCATTGGCTACACTAGATGGAAGCCCTAAGAAAATCAATACTGGCAACGAGATCAAGGATCCGCCACCCGCTATCGTATTGATAAAACCCACTACAAAACCTGTAGCAACAAGAAGCACATTGTAGTACCATTCTTCCATTCCACAAAAATAGCTTCAAAATAAATAGTAGCAGGTGTCTTTTTCTGGAATTACGAGACTATTGCCCAGAATTAAATTAGTAGTACATTTAAGCCTAGCTATAGCTTATCGTTTCATTAAAATCTAACTCATCTCAAACTCCTCAAAAATAGGTCTTGGTGCATCTATCGCAATGGTAGTAGGCAATATGATCGGTTCGGGCATTTTTTTATTGCCAGCCTCTATCGCGGTGTATGGAGGTATCGGAATGATTGGTTGGCTGTTCGCGGCTGCAGGAGCCATGCTAATGGCCTATGTGTATGGTGCGCTCAGTAAATACGCCCCAAATTCTGCTGGCGGACCTTACGTCTATACCAAATTGGGTTTTGGGGAATTCCCTGCATTTCTTGTTGCCTGGGGCTATTGGATTGCGATATGGTCTACCAATGCAGCTATCGCCGTTGCCTTGGTCGGTTACTTGGGTATCTTCTTTCCCATCCTCAACACTTCACCATTGCTGGCCATTATCACCGGACTGGCATTTATTTGGTTGTTCTCCTGGATCAATTCAAAACCTTTGAAACTAGTGGCCAAAGT
>CALIJE010000162.1 GCA_938017825.1 uncultured Flavobacteriaceae bacterium | reverse complement strand
GTTTTCAACTTTTATTGATCGGCTTGATGCTCGTTTTTAACCTTAAGGATTATATTATTCCGTTTTTCATTGGGTATTCTCTTTTTATTCCTGTTTTTATTGCCATACGAAGGTTGATAAATCGGTAATTATCCATACTTTACTGCTATGCGAATAGTCATCTTTCTTTTGTCGATAACACTGCTTTTTTTCGGTTGTTCCGATGAAAAAATACAGCGATTTGATCTCCTCATCGAGAATGGTCGAATAATCGATCTGGAAACAGGCGCGGTAAGGGAATTGGATATTTTTATTACTGATGGAAAAATTATTAAAGTAGGCGATACACTTAGCGACAAAGGCATCGAAGTGTCAAAAAAAATTGACGCTTCGGGAAAGTATGTTCTTCCAGGATTTTGGGATAACCATGTACATTTTAGAGGTGGGGACAGTCTAATTAAGGCCAATAAGAAGTTTCTCGATCTTTTTTTGGCCAATGGCATAACTACGGTCCGCGATGCCGGTGGCGATTTGACTGCTACAGTAGTTCATTGGAAAAAAGAAATCGCCGAGGGTAGATTGGTTGGTCCGTCTATCTTTACCTCAGGACCCAAAATCGACGGAGCCAATGCAAGCTGGGCGGGTTCGTTGATCGTAGAAAAAGACGAGGACATTCTTAAGGCATTGGATTCGCTCGAAAAGATTCCGGTTGATTTTGTAAAACTATACGACAGCCGAATTTCGGGAGAGAACTATCTT
The DNA here is from genome assembly GCA_938017825.1 of uncultured Flavobacteriaceae bacterium. GTDB lineage: Bacteria > Bacteroidota > Bacteroidia > Flavobacteriales > Flavobacteriaceae > Pelagihabitans. The sequence goes on along the minus strand of CALIJE010000162.1, from coordinate 20,683 downwards.
AAAACCATAGCGGAAGCTGAGAATAGAAATCTTATCACCTCGGGTCATATGCCATTTACGGTTGAATTGAATGATGCCATCGGAGCGGGGATCGATGCCATTGAACATTTGTACTATGTCATGAAAGGATGCTCTGTTGATGAGGCTTCAATAACGCAGCGTTTAAAAAATAAAGAAATTGGCTTTTGGGATGCCATGCCTGCACTTATGTCTAGCTATAATGACACGACAGCGGCACATACATTCAAAAATCTGAAGGATAATGAAGTATTCGTCATACCCACCTTACATATCGGAAAGACGTTGAGCTACTTGGATGAAGTAGATCATCATAATGATCCCTATTTAAAGTTAATGGATGATGGTATTATTAAGACCTATGAGGGTCGTATCAATAGAGTAAAGAATTCCACGGCCAAGGCCATCGCAGATAGAAAAGCATTGGATAAATTCTTCGGGAAACTTACGAAATCCTTAAGCGATGCAGGGGTCGACCTATTATCGGGTTCCGATAGCGGTGCATTCAATTCATATACGTACCCAGGTATCTCTCTTCACAAAGAATTTCAAGAAATGGTGGCCAATGGCATATCACCCTTGGAAACCCTAAGGACTTCAGCATACAACGGTGCCAAATTTTTAGAACAAGACACGTACGGCTCTATTGCTGAAGGAAATATGGCCGATATAGTTTTGCTCGATGCCAATCCATTAGAAAATATTGAACATACCCGCAAGATATATGCAGTTATTAAAGCTGGGAAATGTTTTTACAGCGAACAACTTAGAAAGCTACTTGAGCGTGAATAACCCCAAAGAGCAGAACTATTGGTCACAACGTTACCGGGAAAATCGTACCGGCTGGGATATCGGCTACCCTGCTACCCCAATAAAGGAATATATAGACCAGTTAAAAGATAGTTCAACCAAGATTCTGATACCAGGAGCCGGCAATGCCTATGAAGCAGAATATTTATGGCAAAACGGTTATCGCAATGTGTACGTCATGGATATCTCTAAAATTCCGTTGTTGGGCTTTCAACAAAGAAATCCTTCTTTCCCTCGGCAACAACTGCTGCAGACCAATTTTTTTCAGCATGAAGAACACTATGACCTCATTCTAGAGCAAACCTTTTTTTGCTCTTTTGTACCTACCGAGGCAAATAGGAATCGCTATGCCGAACAGATGGCCAAACTCTTAAAGCCTAAGGGAAAATTAGTCGGCGTCTGGTTCGACATACCCCTAACGGGAGATATGGAGAAACGCCCATTTGGAGGCGATAAAGAACTGTACTTAAAATACTTAACACCGTATTTCGAAGCTATTGTCTTTGAACGATGCCAAAACTCCATTCCACCTAGAATGGGCACCGAACTATTCGGGATTTTTCAAAAAAAATGAACGGCACCCTTGCAATTCTTTGGCAAACAAAAAATTCGTGAGATTTCTATAATGCTTCTTGAAACAACTTGATCTTTTGATTTAAATCATCCCTTAGTTCAGGATTTACAATCCCATCTGCCGAAAAGTTGGCTCCAAATGAGGGTAGTGAAAAACTGGCTACAACATTCGCACCCATGCGTGGAAAAGTAGCCATGGCGGCATTTAGAACAGTTGCTCCTCCCCTTCCTCCCGGTGAAGTTGCCATCAGCAGCATAGGGTTGCCTTTCCATACCTTTTTATCAATTCTAGATAGCCAATCATAGGCACTTTTAAAAGCGGCGCTATACGAACCATTGTGTTCTGCCAAAGAGACAACCACTCCGTCTGTCTCTTCGAGAATCGTATTAAGTCTACGGGCATCTTCTGGAATTCCGTTCTCATTTTCAAAATCGATTCCGTAAAGAGGCAAGTCAAAATCGTTTAGATCTAAAAGCAAGACCTCAACTCCTTCCAATTGATTGGCTGTAAATGAAGCCAATATTTTATTGATCGATTTTTTACTATTGCTTGCGCCTAAAGCGACTACTTTTTTCATCATTTATGGTTTTTATTCATTACCGCGCTGTTTCTCTTGTACTTTAGCTGTCCTCCAACATAAGTCTCCAAAACCTTTACATCCTTAAGTGCAATCGGGTCAATTTTGGTAATATCCTCATTTAAAATTACGAAATCGGCAAGTTTACCAACCGCCAAAATTCCTTTAAGCTGCTCATCGAAAGAGGCATAGGCCCCATTTTTAGTATAGGCTCTAAGAGCTTCTTCAACACGCACCTTTTCCTTGGGAACCCAACCATTTGGATTTTGGTCATCTAACGTACGTCTAGTGGTGGCGGCATAAATCCCTAAAATGGGGGAAGCCGGTGCTACGGGCCAATCGCTACCAAAAGCTAAAATGGCACCACCATTAATTAGTGATCTAAAAGCATAGGTGGTCTTAATTCGTTCGGGACCGATCAGTTTCTCGGCCCATCGACCATCGTCGATAGCATGATAAGGTTGTGCACTTGCGATAATACCTAATTTCCCAAAACGATCAATATCCTCAGTTTTCAGATGCTGGGCATGTTCTATTCTGAATCTGCGATCCCGAGAACCGTTCTCTTTTATGATTTTACCGTAGGTCTGTAGCAAGGTACTGTTGGCCATGTCACCGATGGCATGCACCGTAACATGCATATTCTTCGAATCGGCCCTGGAAATTTGTTCATATAATTCTTGCTCGTCGGTTATAAAAAACCCAAAATCTCCGCGACGATCGGAATACTCTTCGGAAAACGCCGCAGTATGGGAACCCAACGAGCCATCAACAAAGCCTTTCATCAAGCCCGACTTTAACCACTTGCCATTGCTCTTATCCATGGCCGCCCCTAAATCATCCCCATAAACCCGGTTTAACGGTTGTGCCGAGTAGATACGAATAGCGAGTTCGCTGTCATCCAACATTTCTTTTGCTATAGCATAAGTACCTAAACTATCCACGTCGTGTACCGATGTAACTCCGAATGATAATAAATAGCTGGTTGCCGCAGTAAGAGCATTTCGCTTCTGGGTCGATGTCATTGGCGGAATAGCGTTTAACATCTTTGTCATGGCACTGCCTCTTAAAATGCCAGTCGGGACACCATTATCATTGCGCAAGATTTCTCCCCCCTCTAAATCTTTTGTTTCCCTATTAATGCCGGCAATATCCAAAGCCATAGAATTGGCCAAGACCATATGACCGTCCATACGAAATATGACCACCGGGTTTTCCGTTGTAAATTCATCGATCCAATCTTTAGAAGGTAACTCACCCCCCCATAAGGTATGATCCCAATTTCCTTCAAGAATCCATTCCCCAGAATCTAAAGTTTGGGCATAGGCAGCTATTCTGGACTTAAACTCGTCTTTGGTGTTGGCATCGCGCAGCGCCACACTCAACAAAGCGTTACCACCCATCAATAAATGCACATGAGAATCGATAAAACCAGGTGTCACAAAGCCGCCCTTTAGATCTATTACTTTGGAAGCATCACCTATAAATCGGTTTATTTCGGTTTTATTGCCAATTGCGAGAATAGTGTCGGATGCAATGGCCATGGCCGTGGCGCTTGGTTCTTTTTCATTCCCTGTCCAAATTTCGGCATTCATAATTACTAAATCTGCCTTAGGGGATTCGGTGCCGCACGAACCCAGCAGCATAAGCAAAATAATACATTTAATCAGCAGTCTAATGGTCATACATGATTTTGAACTTATAAAAGTTTCTCGTTAAGATAGGCTTGGTTTGAACACCCCTAAAAATACTCATTTCAGGTTTACCTCTTAACACCCTTTTAAGAAATCCCCTAAATCTTTTCCATATATTTAGTACGACTAATTAATTCAACCCAAAATGACTAAAAAATTACTTTCCGTGATGCTTTTTTTTGCATCCCTTACCCTCGTAGCACAGGAATTCAAAATGGACATGGTTCAAGACCTAAAACCCAGAAACATAGGACCTGGGGGCATGAGTGGCCGTGTAACGGCCATAGATGCGGTGCATAAAAATCCGGATATCATTTATGCCGGTACCGCTTCGGGGGGATTATGGAAATCAACTTCGGGAGGCATCAAATGGGAACCCATTTTTGATAAGGAGCTTACCGCTTCTATCGGGGCGGTTGCCATTCAACAAAGCAATCCTTCGGTCATATGGGTAGGAACCGGTGAAGGCAATCCGCGCAACAGCCTAAATGGTGGTTTCGGGGTCTACAAGTCTCTCGATGGCGGCAAGAACTGGGTCGCCATGGGCCTTACCAAGACCAGACATATTCACCGCATAAAAATAGATCCAACTGACCCGAACACCGTCTATGTAGGCGCTATTGGTTCCCCTTGGGGCGAACATGCCGAACGCGGAGTATATAAAACCACAGACGGTGGGCTGAATTGGGAAAAAATATTGTTCGTGAACAACAAAACAGGGGTGGCCGATTTGGTGATGGACCCTACCAATCCCAATAAACTGATCGCGGCCATGTGGGAACACAAGCGCGATCCATGGTTTTTTAAGTCTGGTGGTAAAGGAAGTGGACTCTACATGACGCATGATGGGGGTAAAAACTGGAAAAGACTTTCGGATGAAGATGGCTTGCCAAAAGGAAACTTAGGTAGAATCGGGATTGCCATAGCGCCTGGTAAGCCCAACATCGTTTATGCTTTGATCGAAGCAAAGAAAAATGCGCTCTATAAATCTGAGGACGGTGGATTTAAATGGAAGAAAATAAATGACAAGTCCGACATTGGAAACCGACCCTTCTACTATTCTGAGATTTATGTTGACCCACAGAATGAGAACCGGGTATTTTCAGTATTTACCTATGTGAATGTTTCGGAAGACGGTGGTAAGAATTTTAAACAACTTATGCCCGCCTATGGGGTTTCCAATGGGGTGCATCCCGACCATCATGCTTGGTGGATTCATCCCCAGAACGGACAATTTATGATGGATGGGAACGATGGGGGTCTCAACATCACCAAAGATGGAGGTAAATCATGGCGTTTTATTGGGAACCTTCCTGTTGCCCAATTTTATCACATAGCCGTTGACAATGAATTCCCATATAATGTGTACGGTGGTATGCAGGACAATGGTTCATGGCGCGGTCCGGCTTACGTCTGGCGAGCCCAAGGCATTCGCAATAGCTACTGGCAAGAAATTTCTTTTGGAGATGGTTTTGATGTTGTTCCCGATCTCGATGATTCGCGTTATGGTTATACGATGAGTCAGCAAGGGTATGTTCAACGCTATGATTGGAAAACAGGTAACAACTATATGGTACGCCCCACCCCGCCTGATGCGGACACCAAATTGCGCTTTAACTGGAATGCCGCGATAGGGCAAGATCCATTTGATACGAGTACCGTTTATTTCGGTAGTCAGTTTGTGCACAAAAGCACGGACAAGGGACTTACCTGGAAAGTGATTTCCCCTGATTTAACGACCAATGACCCTGAAAAACAGAAGCAGAGTGAAAGCGGGGGACTCTCTATGGATGCCACCGGTGCAGAAAATCATACCACGATTTTGGTTATTGAACCCTCCCCTACCGAAAAAGATATGCTCTGGGTCGGATCTGATGATGGTCGGGTGCATTACACCCAAAATGGCGGCGGCAACTGGATCGATGTGACCAAGAACATCAAAGGTTTACCAGCAGGAAGTTGGATAGCACAGATCAAGGCATCGAACAAAAATAAAGGGGAAGCCCTTTTGATAGCCAATGATTATCGTAGATTCAATTATACGCCCTATGCCTATCGCACACGCAACTATGGCAAAACGTGGGAACGCATAGTTGACGGCAACGATGTACAAAGTTATACCCTCAGTATCGTAGAGGATATCGAAAACCCAAATTTGATGTTCTTGGGTACTGACGATGGCTTATACATCTCATTCAATGGCGCACAAAGCTGGCAAAAATGGACCGAAGGCTTCCCTACGGTATCCACAAAAGATTTAGTGATTCAACCTAGAGAACACGATTTGGTAATCGGAACATTTGGGCGTGCAGCTTGGGTGTTGGATGATATTCGCCCCCTGCGCGCTTTGGCCGCCGACAAAGCAATCCTGAATAAGGATGCCAAACTCTTTGAGCCACCAACGGCCTACCAAGCCGCCTATCAACAACCAACAGGAAGTCGATTTGGTGGCGATGCCTTATACAATGCAGAAAACCGAAAAGGCGGGGCAATGATCACCTATTATTTAAAGGAAGGTAAAAAGAAAGCTGCTAAACCCGATAAGAAAGATGAGGCCGATAAAAAGGAAGAATCTGAAAAGGACGGGGATAAAAAAGAGTTGACGGGAGTACAGAAAAAGGATTCAATACAATTCGACTTTTATGATGGCGATCGACTTATGCGAAGCTTAAAATATAAAACACCTGAAAAGGCAGGTTTTCATAGGGTATATTGGCGAATGGATGAAAAGGGGCCAGATAGACCCGCTCGGAAAATCAGCAAAAGCAAAAGAGAACGAGGTGGTCGTTCGGTAAAACCTGGAACCTATAAGGTGGTCATGCGTTTTGGTGAATTGTCCGATGAAGCCTTGATTACGGTAAAGTCAGACCCACGCCTATCCGTTTCCGAGGCAGGTACGGCCGAAATCTATGCGACAGCTGAAAAACTGCAGCAAATGACCCAGACTTCATCCGATGCCGTAAAGCAATTGGTAGAGAGCAAAAACATCGCCAATAAATACTCAAAAGAGTTAAAAAGCCTGGACAAGAAAAAGTATAAGGACCAAATCAAATCTTCTGGGACTATCGTAAAACAAATAGATTCGGTTATCGCACTGTATATTGGCAAAGTCGATAAACGCCAAGGCATTACACGTAATCCGGAAATTACCGTCATGCAGCGTATTGGGACCGCTTCGGGCTATGTGCGATCGAGACCGAACGGACTAACACAAACTGAAAAGGACTTGATCACCTATGCCGAATCTGATTTGAAAAAGGCCTTGGAAAAAACCAATTCCTTCTTTGACGACGACTGGAAAGCATACCGAGAAGAGATCGAAAAGTTGGCCATCTCTCCATTTAAAGAGAACAAAACTTTTAAGCTGGAATAAAAAGCAATATCAATCAATAAAACAAACGTCATGAGAAAAATTATCGCATTACTAGCTATTGTCCTGATTTGGGGCTGTAAAGAAGATCAAAAGGCTGCGCCTAACATTGCCGACACTATGAAGACCTATACCATCGCACAAATGATGGACAATGAGGCCATCGGGGGAGGAAGTTTTTCACCCGATAATTCCAAGTTGTTGGTTTCTAGCAACCGATCCGGAATTTACAATATGTACACTATTCCCACGGAGGGCGGCGAAATGACCCCCGTGACCGAATCGGATAGTTCCTCGATACGTTCTATTTCCTATTTCCCCAATGATGAGCGCATGCTTTTCAGTATGGATGGAAATGGCGATGAGATTTACCACATTTATCTTAGAGACATTGATGGGAGCCACAAAGATTTGACGCCTTACGAAGGAAAAAGGGCTGGATTTTATGGATGGACAGATGACAAAAAAGGGTTCTACTTTACCTCTAACCAAAGAGATCAACGGTATACAGACCTTTACGAGATGGATGTTGAAACATTCACCCCAAAAATGCTATATCAAAACAATGATGGGTATTTTTTAGGAGGGCTATCAAAAGATAAAAAGTATTTACCCCTCATTAAGCCCATAAATACAAATGATTCGGATCTGTATTTATACGGAATGGACGATCAATCACTGACAAAAATCAACGAAAACCAAAGTTCAAACAGTCCAGAGGACTTTTCTACAGATGGCAAGCATTTCTATTATTCCACCGATGATGGAAAGGAATTTTCCTATGTCATGAAATATAATATAGAAGACGGTACGCGTAAGGTTGCCATGGAACGTGAATGGGATATAATGGGAACCTATTTTACGGAAAACGGTACGTATCAAGTCACTTATATTAATGAAGATGCCAAGAATGTCATTGAAGTTCGCGATATGACTAAAAAAGAAAGTGTTGCGTTGCCATCCTTTGATAATATGGATATTACGAGTGTTGGGTTTTCGCAAGATGAAAAACTCATGCGTTTTTATGCTGGTGGGTCGCACACCCCATCGAACCTATATGTGTATAATTTGGAAACCACAGAACAGACGAAGTTGACCGATGTTTTGAATGATGAAATTCAAGGGCAAGATATGGTTCAGGCCGAAGTAGTGCGCTATAAGTCTTTTGATGGTTTGGAGATTCCCGCCATTTACTATAAACCTCACCAGGCCTCGGAAGATAACAAAGTGCCGGCTATGGTTTGGGTGCACGGCGGACCCGGAGGTCAATCCCGTCAAGGTTTCAATTCCCTTATTCAATATATGGTAAACCATGGCTATGCCGTGCTAGCGGTAAACAATCGCGGTAGTAGCGGATATGGGAAGACATTTTATAAAATGGACGATCTTAATCACGGTGACAAGGACCTTAAAGACTGTGTGGCCGGGAAAGACTGGTTGGCGCAACAGTCAGAAATCGATCCCGAAAAAATAGGGATCATCGGAGGCTCATATGGGGGTTATATGACCATGGCCGCATTGACATTTACCCCAGAGGAATTTGATGTAGGTGTCAATCTTTTTGGCGTGACCAACTGGATTCGGACCCTTCGTAGTATTCCGCCATGGTGGGAAGCACAAAAAGAAGCCTTATACCTCGAATTAGGTGATCCAAATAGTGCGGACTCGGTTCGCTTGCGCGCCATCTCTCCTCTATTTCACACAGATAAGGTAACGAAACCCTTAATTGTTCTACAAGGATCTAAAGACCCTAGAGTGCTTCAAGTAGAGTCAGATGAAATTGTCGCCGGTGTTCGAAAAAATGGTGTTCCCGTAGAATACGTACTTTTTGAGGACGAAGGACATGGCTTCGTTAAAAAAGAGAATCAAATCAAAGCGTATAGCGAAGCATTGAAGTTTTTGGATACATACTTAAAAGGCGATGAAGGTGTACCTATTGAGGATGGCAAAAACATAAAATTGGAATCTGGTGAGTAAAAATCAGCCTGTTACCTTTAACTTTACCAAATAAAAATCAATTGGTTGTTGCTTGAAACACAATGGTCTCCGTCATTGTGTTTCGAGCATTCAAGATCAAATCAATAATCGACAATATTCTATGAAAAGAACACTTTTACTGCTTAGCGCATTTTTTACCATTTCGGGTTATGCCCAAGAAATAGGGGATGATGATCTCGGTTCCTGGCATATGTATTTCGGAACCAATAAAATAGCAGAGGATTGGAGCATCCATACCGAAGGGCAATTACGTTATTTTGAAGCTGCAAAAAACTTCAACCAACTACTTCTTAGAACGGGGTTGAACTATCACATAAATCCGAATGCCATAGTTACGCTAGGGTACGGTTTTATCGAAACCGACGGCACCTTCGAAGAAATTCAAAATGAAGTCAATGCTAAAGAGCATCGAATTTTTCAGCAACTAATTCTCAAAAACAAGGTTGGTGAGTTTAAGTTTGAGCACCGTTACCGACTCGAACAACGTTTTATCGATTTTGGCGATAGGAACGACACCCAGCATAGGGCAAGGTACCGTTTACAGGTAACCTTACCCCTAACCGACATTTTCTTTTTGAATTTCTATGATGAGATTTTCTTGAACCTTCAAGACAGCGTATATGGGCAAAACCGTTTGTATTTTGCGTTGGGCATCAATGTTACCGATAACCTTAGTGTGCAGTCTGGATATCTCAAAAATCATTTTCCATCCGCGAATTTTGACCGCTTGCAGGTAGGTGTATTTTGGAATACCGACCTCAGGAAAAAGAAAAAAGAGTAATTGGGAAGCCGGTCAGCAAAAATTGACACTATCCAAGGAATACTAATTACAAGTTGAAGTTCTTAAAAAAGCAGTGTTTATGCAATAGATTGCCGAAAAGTGTTGGGCACTCATAACCCATCATAAGGTCTTGAAGAAATTTATCACAGTATTTGAACAATGCAAAGTAAAATCTTTGACGTCACGATAATCGGAAGCTATTATTCCATTTTACTTCCAGAAAATGTTATTCGTCCTTTTTTAGATAAAAATCAGAAAAGGGTACGCGTTGAAGCCACATTTGAGGGCAAGGTACTCTCGTTTCATGGCGCTATTCAAAAAAGAAACAACAGGCATTATATGATGTTCGGGAAACGCTACCAAAAAGAACTGGGTGTATTCCCGAACGACTATTTTCAACTACAGTTCTTTGAGGACAAGTCCAAATACGGCGTAGAGGTTCCAGAAGAATTGGAGGAAGTTTTTTTAACGGATCAAGAAGCGCTAAAAATATTTGAAACCCTTACCGATGGATTAAAGCGCGGCCTAATTTACGCTATTGCACGTTACAAAACTTCGCAGACCCGAATAGACAAATCGTTAACGCTCTGCGAAAACCTGAAAAGAGGGGTCACCGATCCGCGTCAAATGCTACGTTCATTTTAAATCTGACTTGAAATCAGCTTAAATATTGCGTAACTTTCGAATTATAATCACTAAAAACCTAAAAATGAAAAAACTTAAACTGGTCGCTCTTGGTCTTCTAATAGCCAGCTCATATAACTGTAAGGACTTTAAGCAAGGCTACAAGGATGGGATGAAAGATGCTGAGGAAGAAGTGAACGAAACGGCAAAAGAATCGAAAGAGGAAGTGGCGGTAGAGACCATAAAATTCATGATGGAACCTAAAAGTGAGAGTAATGTAAAAGGCGAAGTAACCTTTACCGAAGAAGGTGGTACTGTAAGTATGGTGGCCATGTTATCAGGGTTGTCTGAAGGGGAACATGCCATTCATATACATGACAAGGCCGATTGTTCGTCTGCTGATGGCAAATCTACAGGCGGTCATTGGAACCCAACGGGAACACCTCATGGTAAATGGGGAGCGGCGGAAGGCTATCACAAAGGCGATATCGGAAATTTCATGGCCGATGCCGAAGGGAATGCCAAGGTCGAATTTGCTACTGACCAATGGTGTATAGGCTGTGATGATGAAAACAAAAATATCGTTGGCAAAGGTGTTATTGTACATCAAGGTGTTGATGATTTCACCTCGCAACCAAGTGGTGCGGCCGGTGCCAGAGTAAGTTGTGCCGGTATAATTCAGTAAATTAAAATCGAATTTCAAAAGCCGCTTTATGGCGGCTTTTTTTATTCTATTCCCCTAATTGCCTTTACCCCTAGAATTGAGAACCTCCAAATTCATGCTACAAATGTTTGCCGCCAAAAAAATCGTGGTGGGCATATTTATTGTTCTCGGCATACTTGCCACGGTCTCCCTCTTCAACCTTAAGTTTTCATTCGACTTTAGCCAGTTCTTTCCTGAAGGCGATGAGGATTTAGTTTTCTATCAAGAATTTATCGAAGATTTTGGGACCGATGATAACTTTCTCCTAGTAGCTGTTGAACATGACTCTACGGTCTTCGAAAAAGAGTTTTTGGAAACCTTTGACACTTTTTCGAGAAACGCAAAGAATCTACCCTATGTAACCGAAAACGTATCACTTACTACCATGTTCTATCCCTTAAAAACAGGTATGGGTTATATACGAATACCGGTAGTACGTTTAGGGGATTCTACCAAGTACAAGGCTGACTGGGAAAAGATCCAAGAAGATGATCTTTTTATCAATTCCTTGATCGACTCAGAAGCAACTTCCTTGGTTCTTGCCCTAGAAACGGAAGACCATCTAAATTACGACCAGAGTGTAGAGCTACTAAACGAGGTTCGTAAACGTCTTGATGCAAACGGCTTCGAAAAATTTCATTTTCTGGGTCGCACTTTTTTTTACGAAGCCCTTATCGAGATGCAAAGGGCCGAACTTGCCTTTACGACGATCTCGGTTACGGTATTGGTATTTTTGGTACTCTTTATGGTGTATCGTCGAATTTGGGTCATCGTAATTGCCATTTTTTCAATTCTTTTGGCCTTACTACTGTTTATGGGACTCCTTTCGATCTTAGGCAGAGAACTTACTGTTTTGGCTGCCTTCTACCCTATTTTGCTTTTAATTGTCGGCACTTCCGATGTCATACATATCATGGATGACTACCTGGGTAAGCTTCAAAAAGGAATGGAAAAAACCAGCGCCATGCAGCGAACGTTGAGGGAGGTTGGGGTGTCGACCTTGCTGACTTCAGTTACCACTGCCATTGGTTTTGCATCTTTGCTCACTTCTAAATCAAGCAGTGTCAGTAGTTTTGGCATAGATTCGGCAATAGGTGTGCTTATGGCATTCGTAACAATAATTTTCTTTACATGTTCCGTATTGCTCCTGACCAACGAAAAGTACCTGCTTCCAAAAAGAAAGCCTACGGGCAATTGGCCGCGAAGTATGAATTGGGTCAATGATTTTACCAAAAAATATCCCAGGCCAATTTTGTACCTCAGTCTAATTTTTATCGGTATCTGTATTTTTGGAATAACACGTATGAATACCAATTATCAAATTCAAAACAGTTTTCCTAAAAACAGTGTTATCGCCGACGATTTTAAGTTTTTCCAAGAAAATTATGCAGGTTTCAGGCCTTTAGAAGTGGCCGTTATAGCAAAGGGGGAGCATAAAGTAACCGATTTCGTTATCGCCAAAGAAATTGAAAAAGTGGTACAGCACATGAACGCTATTCAACCAATCCAGAATGTACAATCCGCAAATGCATTTTATAAGGGGTTACATAAGGCAAATAATTTGAACAAATCGCAATTCTATGTCTTGCCCGAGCAAGAAAAGACGTTCTATGCCTATCAAAAAGAGATCAAGAAAATGGCCCGCAAACAATATGGCCAGTTCATTAGTCCAAATGAAACGAAAACACGCATAAAAGCAAAGGTTTTGGATATCGGTTTAGATTCTGTAACGGTGGTGTATCAAGATTTGGAGCGATTTATTAGCACAAAGACCGATAGCAGTAAAGTGGCCTTTAAACTCACTGGAACAGGCATATTGCTAGACAAAAATTCTTTTTACGTTAAGGATAGTCTTATACAAGGCCTGCTCATGGGATTGTTCCTGGTGGCCCTGATCATGGCGCTGCTCTTTAGGAACATGAAATTACTATTGATTTCTTTGCTCCCTAATATGCTGCCGCTGCTTTTTGCTGGTGCACTTTTGGGCTTTTTAGACATTCCTTTGGAAGCTACAATTTCAGTAGTGTTCGCGATTGTATTTGGGATTGCAGTTGACGATACAATTCATTTTCTAGGACGCTATAAGGTTGGAATCAACAATGGAAAAACTATGGAAGAAGCCATTGCCATTACCTTTGACGAGACCGGAAGGGCATTGGTTATTACCACAATGACCTTGTTCTTAGGGTTTATGGTCTTGTTATTCTCTGAACATATGCCCAGTGTCACTATAGGTCTATTGGTTAGCGTTACTTTAGTGACCGCCCTTGTTTTAGATCTTCTTCTGATACCTGTATTACTCAGAAAATTGTTGAAATAGGCCATGCTTTTCCTGAATGCTATTTATTGAATCGAATTTAAGGATTTGGGGGCACCCATATGCATATTTTGTAGTATTTTGGACTACTCAAATCAAGCTCGATTCCTATGAACCCATCCGCATCTGGTTGGATTACCAAATTCGGTTCTATAATACAGGACAATACCGATTTTTATAAGGATTTCCGGGCGTTGTACGGTGGATTAAAAAAAACGGGGTTCGTCTATGGCATCAATACCAAAATACCACGTTTCATAAATCCTGAGCACACCTTATCAGAAGATGAAAGTGCCAAAATAAATCTGTTAACCGCTTTGTACTTCACCTTCACCCTTGAAAGTAATCAGACAGAATTTGAGTCCTTTCTAAACAAAATATTCGCATTTTACAAAGACCTGCAAGTCAACCAAGAATCGTTCTGGGGTAAGTTGCTAAGTGGTAATACAACCGCTGCACAATTAGAGAAGCTGATCAATTCTAGGGTTTATCTAGAAGATAACCTTATCAGCAAGACTTTTAACAGTATCATCACCAATTCTTTGCTGTTCGTTGACGTACTCCTTTTTAAAAGGTACCTACATGAACCAGAAACCATTAGAAATCATGCGCATCGCCTAGAGTATATAGCTATAAATATTACCTACCACGCCTTGAATTCAAAGGAAAAAAACCAAAACGACGAGCGCTTGGGGCAACTATTTGCCTCCTCATTAACCTTTATAGACAGTAGTAAAGAAAAATTCGATGGGTCTTATCGCGAAAAAATTCTAGCAAATAAATCGCCTTGGGAAAATAAATACTTCTTGGATATGGCCTGCCTTACGGTGTGGGAAGATCAATCGCTAGAATACCAAGAATCTGAATTCATTTTCGGAATTGGAAAAGATTTGGGCTTTACCGAAAAGCAAATAGGAAGATCTTTAGAGGAAATCACCTCCTTTTTTGACAAAAATGTAGAGATCATACCTTTTTTGAAAGATAAAAATCTTGCCGTACAATTTTACGATGGAATGTCGAAAGTGGTAAACAAGCTAATTTTGAGAAACAGTAAGCGTCTTCAAAAGGAACTTTCCGAAAGCAAAGAATTGGTTTTCTTAATATCAAAATCGGCTTCAAAAGATCTTACCGCCGAGGAACGAAAAAAAGTTCAAAATCAACTCATAGATATTTTCAAAAGTATTCCTTCGCTCGCAATTTTCATGCTACCGGGAGGAGCAGTTTTATTGCCGATTTTCATTAAATTGATTCCGAAGTTATTACCTTCTTCTTTTGATGACAATAGGATTGAAAAATGATAATTTTTGAGCATAAAACCTAGTATAAGAAAAATCTATTGCTATATTTAAAATAATATAAATTAGATACTTATATTACTTTACTCTAACCATAACTTGAAGTCTCGAACTCTTTCCCTGCTTACAATGATTTCTTGCTCTGAAAACCGATTTAGCTTAATTTTTAGTCTCGAATTCGTATAGGAAACAATGTCCTTTATGTGGTTGATATTTACGTAAAATTTTCGGCTGACCCTGAAGAAGGTTTTTGGGGCCAACTCACTTTCTAAATTTTCCAGCGTAGTTTCCAACAGATAGTTTCGACCATCTAAGGTGGCAGCATAGGTTCCTTTGTTTTCACTAAAAAAACACTCTACCTCATCGGCATTGATAATTTTTAGGTGCTGACCTACCCTAGCGGTAAACCTTTGTTTGTATTCCCGCTCCATAGGATTTACCAATAATTTCTTGATATCATCAAAATCCAACGTCAACTTTTGGGATTGGGGCCGCAGATTTTTGTATTTCTCGACCGCATCAGCCAAATCTTCGTCGTCTATAGGCTTTAGCAAATAATCGATGCTGTTCAACTTAAAGGCCTGCAGCGCATACTCATCATAAGCCGTTGTGAAAATAATCGCACTTTGAACCTCGATCGTCTCAAAAATCTCAAATGAGAGTCCGTCTGAAAGTTGAATATCCAAAAAAATCAAATCAGGATGCTCATTGTTTTGGAACCAATCGATCGATTCCTCAACCGAATGCAGCATGGTAGATACGTTTACATTCAATTCATCCAAAAGCCTTGAAAGCCTTCTGGCAGCGGGTTTTTCGTCTTCTACAATGATTACTTTCATGTTCTTAATAATTTTGGATTTATAGTAAAATACGACTTAATTTTCCTTGACCTCCGCGTACTCCAAAAGTTCTTTTTCCTTTTTAAGCTTTCGCTTAATCAATATACTACCTAAAAAACAAACTAGACCGCTTCCTAGCCCTACAACCCACATCATATATTGCCAAGGCAATAATCGCGTTCCCATTTCTGCCACGAAGGCCGCATAAAGACCTACGATACTCCAGCTCATTACCTCGATATGCTGCAGATACCAATTCTTTACCCTTTTTCGAAACAATACAGGATACATGCCACCAAACAGGGCAAACAGACTTACCAAGATCATTACATGAAAGATACCAAAGCCTCCAAATAGATGATAAATACCAAAACCGGTGAAGTTCATGACCAACATGGTGATGACATACACGTATCCTACACGTACATGAAGCCTATTGCCTTTGGTTGTAAGCAAGACAAAAGTACCGGTCAATAAGGCGATTGTGGCGCAAATAGTATGGATTAAACCTATTGTACTATGTATCATAACACCAATCGTTATCGATTAATCTAGCTTGTCTTTTTCTAAAAGTTTACGTAGTTGACGTTCTTCCCATTTCTTTCCCAAAAACGGATTTCTACCGAAAACACTTAAGGCATGAAATGCCAATGCTATGCCCCAAAAGATCGGAGTGCCATAGGTCTCCCAATTGAGCCAGTTCATGAAATTGCTATTCCCGAATGCGCTGTCTCCTTTGATAAGGAAATTGAAGTCTTCACGGGTAAAAAGGAGCACACCGTTGACAAAAAGATACACCAATAAATGGCCATAAAACCCTTTGATATCATCTACTTTCCTGCGTGCCCTTTCATAAGAGCTCGATGTTTGTTGTGCGTTTGTTTTCATGGTGAGTTGCCTTATTTATTGATACTTTTCAACATGTTCCTTGTCATCCTTAAGATACTTTTTTAGTTGACGTTCTTCCCAAGCCTTCCCGAAAAACGGATTTCGACCAAAAACGTTTAGGCCGTGGAAAACCAGAAAAATGCCCCAAATAATAGGCGTGCCGTAAACATTCCAATCGATCCAGTTTAGGAAGGCTGCATCTTCTAGCGCTTCGTTGCTCAATACCGTGAATAGAAATCTTCCTTTGGTAAATAGAACTATTGCGTTAACAATAAGATAAATTGCCAAGTGACCATAGAAGCCTTTTATGGCGTCTACTCTTTTGCGTGCGCGTTCATAACTACTTAGTGTTTTTGTGTTTTTTGATTTCATGATGAATTGATTCTTAATTATCGATACTTTTCAGCTTGTTTTTTGTCTTCCTCCAAATACTTGTTTATTTGGCGCTCTTCCCAATCCTTGGAGAAAAATGGGTTATACGAGAATACTTTGAGCGCATGAAAAAAGACCCCGATTCCCCAAAAAATCCATGTAGAGATCGTTCCAAAATTCCATAGGGCCGAGATAAAACTTTCCCCATCATATAGTTGACTTACGACTATTACAGTGCTGATCATGATATTGACCAGTATGTATACCATAAAGTGGATATAGAAACCTTTCAATTCTTCCACACGTTTTTTGGCTCGCTCTTTCTTTTGAAGTCTATTATTTTCCATTAGTTCCATCTATTTTGTTGTTCATCCTCCTCCATAAATTCCCTGATCTTACGTTCTTCCCAGTCTCTTCCTAAAAAAGGATTCATTCCAAAGATCTTCACCGCTTTCAATACCAATCCGATTCCCCAGCCAAACGCTGCCCACAAGAACCACATATAGCTCCAGCCATTTGTATAATAGTTTACGCCTGCCAAGAAGGCAATGAAAACCGCATAGGTCATTACGCTGCCATAAAACTTCTTGATCTCAGCAAGTCGTTCCTTAGCTCTGAAATATTTTTCATCTTGTTTGTTCGTCGTTTCTCTTATTTCTAAAAATTCCATTTGATTTTTGTCTTTAGGTTTTGTCATTTTATTTATATCAAATGTCCAAGATTCGAACGGTTTTACTAAATATTACTTTCTGAGTTGTTGTTTTCGAGGGATGAATCGGCTTAGAAGTTGTCATCTTCCATAAATTCGCGCATTTTGCGCTCTTCCCACTTCTTGCCATACAGAGGATTATACCCATAGGCCTCCAACCCATGAACGGTAACGCCGAAGCCCCAACCAAGTGCCGGGAAAATGGCCCAGGGAAAATCGGTAGTTTTGTAGTTGATAAATATTAGAATCGGGATTACGATACAATACGAAGTTAGGTTACCATAGAAGCCCTTGATCGCCTCAACGCGCTCTTTGGCCTTTTCATATCGTTTATCCTCTATATGCATTTGTTGTGTTTCCATTGTTGAAATTTGTTTAGTTAGCATTGGCAGTTTTACGCTAAAATCTGTTTCGGTCTTGTGTATTTCAACCCTTCTATCGGTTAATATGCCAAAGCGTTGCTGAATGTTTGTAAGGCCTACCCCGCTGCTTTTTTTCACTACCTGTTTGGCTTGTAAATTGTTTTTCACCACCAACATTCCGTTTTCTTCATGTACGCTTAGATGCAAGGGCTTGCTTTCAGATACCACATTATGTTTTACGGCATTTTCTAAGAGCAGTTGCAGCGATAGCGGAACTATCTTGGCCTCTGGGTCACTGCAATTTTCAGGTATATCGACCACCATACTATCTTCAAAGCGCATTTTTAGCAAACGCACATACGTACGCGCAAATTTCAGTTCTTCATCGACCGCTACCAGGTCTTTGTTTTTTTGCTCCAAGACATAACGGTATACTTTGGAAAGGGAAGTCGTAAACTTTTGTGCTTGATCAGGATTTTCCTCGATCAAACTCGTCAGCACATTAAGACTGTTGAAAAGAAAATGTGGATCTAATTGATTTTTAAGGGCATCGAACTTGGCAGATGCAGTACCCGCAATTATTTTTTGTTCCTTAACCTTATTTTCTTGAGATGACTTATAAAAGTAAAATGAATGTATAACAAGAGAAATTACAATGGCAATGATTGTAAAAAATAGATACTCCGTTCTACTTTCGTTATTTAAAAACTGGTCTAAAGTATTGCCAAAGTAAAGTGTAAATAGAATTAATCGGGCCAGTCCGTAGGCCAAAACAGTTACAAGAATAGATCCTAGCGACCCTATAACCAGGCGTTTCT
Organism: uncultured Flavobacteriaceae bacterium; assembly: GCA_938017825.1. Taxonomy (GTDB): domain Bacteria; phylum Bacteroidota; class Bacteroidia; order Flavobacteriales; family Flavobacteriaceae; genus Pelagihabitans. Next base: position 1,934 of record CALIJE010000162.1, on the reverse strand, counting down.
TTGGTTCTTCTTCCCAACTGAATCTATTGGATATATATTGTTCGTAGTAAAGATTAATAATGGTCAAGAAAAGGGCTACCACAAAAACGATCAGCGCTTCCTCTATTTTTCGTTGCCATATTATTTCTTGTCCCCAATCCAATATCGTTTGAACAACAACGATTGCCAAAGTAATCAACGCGCTGATTCTTACGATTTTCAGTATTCTATTCGACACTTCTTCAGTTTATTGGTTACAGCTCTTGAGAATTTCTTCGGCGCGTTCCTTTCCGCCTTGAGGGTGGAATTCGGACTCAGCTTTAAAGTTAGCGAAAAGTTCTAAGGAGCGTTCTACATCTTTACAAAATGGCGCGGTATCTTGACCGAAGTATTGGGCAGAGCCGATATCCCATTCCGCTTTCGATAAAACCACCCTAGGGTTTTCTGGTGCCAACTGCTCGGCCTTGGCATAAAGTGCCATCACCTTACCTGAAAGGGTCATCCCATACGTGGCCCCATCATAGGCGATCCATGCGGTATGCACAAGCGCTTGTTGTACCAATATATTAGCGTTGTCAGGTGAAATGGCCTTTGCCAAATCAATATACTCCTGAGCTTTTTCGAGCTTTTGTGTTAATTTTTCTTTGTCCTTTTCGCCAAAAGAATCCAACGTATTTAGTAAGGACACGTAGTAAAATGGCAACCAATTCTCGAGCTCAGCATTCGAAATGCGCTCGAACATGTTGGATGCTTCAACCGTTTTACCTTCCTCCCACAATTGAAATGCCTTTTGCATTCCCTTTGTGTACTGGTCTTGTGCCATACCCAAGGTGGATATAAGAAATACTGCGATTACTGCTAATTTTTTCATGATTGGATTTTTTTGTGTTCTTCAGACCTCGGTCCGTATTAATTATCAATTGACTTTTATACAACCACAAAGATGAAATAAAGCCACGACCAAATAAAAAAAGAAAAACCGAATTGTAGAAATTAAAGGATGGATTGTAGTTGGAAAACCAAAAGCAAGTCGCACAGGCCCATGGTAGAGGCTATGGTAGTGCTAATTTTCCGATTTCGAGTGTAAACAACAATAAAGTAATTATAGTATGCGTTGATTGTTTACATTTAATGTAAGAAATATCTTTCTTTTTAATCAACCTCGTTAATATGAATATAGCCATTATTGGTAATTACCTACCTCGTAGATGTGGTATTGCCACATTTACCGTAAATCTAGTCAACTCAATTATTGCCGCCAATTCCGAAAGCAATACTACTTCCGAAGTCTTTGTCGTAGCCATGGAAAACGGTGATCAACGACACGACTATCCACCCATAGTTCGACACACGATAACTCAACAATCAAAAGATGAGTACATAGCTGCCGCCAAAGCCATTAATGAAAGTTCGGCAGAAATCTGTATTCTGCAGCACGAATTCGGAATATATGGCGGTGAAAGTGGTGTGTTCGTGCTCACCTTAATGGAGCACTTGAATATTCCGGTCGTAACAACTATACATACCGTTCTGAAGACGCCGAGCTATCACGAGCGGCACATTATTAAAAAAATGGCAGAACTCTCACAAAAGATGATCGTGATGAGTAAGCTCGCAGTAGAATTTCTCCAATCAATATATCAGGTACCTGCTCATAAAATTATCACTATCCAACATGGTGTTCCTGATTTTTCGAAGCTCGGTGAAGCCGATGAAAGATTCGACTATGGTGACAAGAAAACTTTGGGAACCTTTGGTTTCCTGGGTCGGAGCAAAGGAATTGAAACAATAATCAACGCCCTGCCCAAGATAGTGGAAAAACATCCTGAGGTGGTTTATGTCATTATGGGACAAACACATCCTAACGTTAAAAAGCATTGTGGGGAAGAGTATCGCGATTATTTAAAACAACTAGCTGAAGATAACAATGTTGCCTCGAACGTAATTTTTGAAGA
>CALIJE010000161.1 GCA_938017825.1 uncultured Flavobacteriaceae bacterium | reverse complement strand
ATATACCTCTGGTGCCTCCCAATAATTTCGCTCTTCACTTTGAAACCCGAATGGAGTTAAGGTTCTATTATAAGCACCACTTCTAGCTATACCTGCTGCAAATAAGTTTGAGTGCGACAGTAAATTGGCCACCATAAATGCACCATAGCTGTGCCCGCCCACGGCAACTTTTTTACGATCAATATATCCTAATTCATCGACTGCATCGATGGCCGCCTTGGCGTTAGACACCAATTGTGTTCTAAAAGTGTCATTGGGTTGTTCGTCTTTTTCGCCAATAATCGGGAACGAAGCATCATCTAGAACCACATAGCCTTGAGTAACCCAATAGATGGGTGATCCCCAGAACGGATATGTAAATTCATTTGGGTTCTGGGTATTCTGGGAAGCACTGTTCTTGTCTTTAAATTCTCGCGGGTACGCCCAAAGAATCATTGGCTTTTTTTCTTTGCTTTCCTTGTCGTAACCTACGGGTAAATACAAGGTTCCAGTAAGATCAAGACCATCTTCCCTTTGATAGGTGATAACCTCTTTATGCACATTCTGTATACTCTTAAAAGGGTTTTCAAAATTGGTAAGCTGTTCCGCACCCTTACGTTTCTTTAGGCTTTTGTAATAGTAATTCGGGTATTCGCTGGGTGATTCAATGCGAACCAACAACTCATCTTTTTGAGGTTTGTAGTCGATCAAATCCTCTTTTTTTCCTTCTATTTTAGAAGTGTAAACTCTCGTTTTTTCCTGGGTTTGTAAATTGAATTTGTCGATGAATGGAAATTGCCCATCCTTGGTATATCCATCACCCATTAAATGTAAGTTCTTAGCACTGTCAAAGGCAATGACAGCTTCACCATAATCGTTCAACTCGGTTACAAATTGACCAGGGTCGCTATATACATCCTGGTAATTTCTATCCGATAATAGTTGAGGTTTTTGCTTGCTGTCTGAAGGGTTGAAAAGATATGTTTTGGTATTTCTGGTGTTCCACCAATAGTCATACGCTATGGCAACATCTTTGTTTCCCCATTCGATACCGCTGTATCGATTGATTGTTTTTAGGATACTTTTACCCGTTTTATTGAACGGGGCGGGCATTTCAAATACTTCATCTCTAAATTCGACCTTATTTTCGGGATCTCCACCATCTAAGGCCTGGGCGTAGATTAAGGTAGCTGGCTTATCGCTACGCCAACTAATTGAGCGCATTCCCATGCGCACGGCCATAAACCCTTTGGGAAGATCTTCGATTAAGGGCACTTCCAATAACTCGGAAACCAGTTTTCCATTTTTGTCATAAATATTTGTTTTGGATGGGAATCTATAGTAGGGTACCAAATAGGAAAATGGCCTGCTTATCGTCACTATCTTGGCATATTCCCCATCAGGAGAAAAGTCAATGGTAGAATATAGATCGGCATCCATCCATTTTGATTTGGAGCCATCTAAATTTACCTTGTATAGTTCGGAGCGGGCCAGCTGCTCAAAATTGAACTCGTCATTCGGGTTTTTTAGCAAATCCTGATATGTTCTATTTTGGGCTTTTTTTCCGTCATTGGAAGAGATCGTTGGCCCATCGGGAATTGCTTCAGCTACATTGATCAACTTTTTTCGATCAGCCGGAAGCATCTTTATCAACAGACTTTTCCCATCTTTGAACCAACTAATTGCGTCGCGCATATTCGCGTTTACCAGAGGCTCGGTCAACTTTTTTGCTGTAGCTTTTTCTAAATCGAGCAGCCATACTTCTGCCCCGGTAGGGGTTGTATTCGTGGCAACAATCTTGGTCTGATCTGGCGACCAATTGAAATTAGCCAGTCTTGGCTTTGTCGGCAAACCACTTACCTGTTTTGCGGTATTTCCCTTAGGCGTCTTTATCTTAACATTGTTCCAGTAATTGGTTCTGCTACCAATGTTGGTTTTCGGGTTTATACGCAGGCCGGCCAGTCTCAATTCCGTTTCCGACAATTCTGAAATAGATTTATAGTAATCTCGATATAAGAGTACCATTTGTTCTCCACTATCATTGATTAGAACTGCGGGAGCCAAAGGTGCATCTACGAGGTCTACTATTTCGGCCGGTGGTTTTTGATACCCTATATTTTCCTGGGAAAAACCAATAAAGGAAACAATAACGAATACAATAAGGACTATTTTTTTCATGATGTAGAAGGTCTTTTATTATCTTTCTATTCCGATTGACAGAAATTGCTTAATTCCGATTTCAACGGAAATTATCCCAAAGTAAGAAAATTTACATTTAAAACCATTAGCTTGCTTGTTAAAGGATATCGATACAAAACCGAATATGAATTAAAATACATTTTGCAATGTACAACTCAAAAATAACCGGACTCGGCTACTATGTACCCGAAAATGTAGTGACCAATGACGACCTCTCAAAAGTAATGGAGACCAGTGACGAGTGGATTCAAGAACGCACCGGAATCAAGGAAAGGCGACATGTTACGCCAGTTGATGGGGAGACTACCACAAGTATGGGCGTAAAGGCCGCCAAAATTGCGATTCAAAGAGCTGGCATCGATAAAAATGAAATTGATTTTATTGTTTTCGCAACCTTGAGTCCTGACTACTATTTTCCAGGGCCAGGAGTATTGGTGCAACGAGATCTTGATATTAAAACGGTGGGCGCTTTGGATGTTCGCAATCAGTGTTCTGGATTTGTGTATGGCATTTCGGTAGCAGATCAATATATAAAGACGGGCATGTACAAAAATGTGTTGGTGATCGGTTCTGAAATTCATTCCAAAGGCTTGGATATGACCACAAGGGGTAGGGGTGTTTCGGTTATTTTCGGTGATGGTGCCGGTGCGGCCGTTGTGAGCCGGGAAGAAGATACAAGTAAAGGCATTTTGTCAACGCATCTACATTCACAAGGCGAACATGCCGAAGAGTTGGCCTTGCTTGCGCCAGGCATGGGCGGGCGCTGGGTAAACGATATTGTTGCTGACAACGACAAGGACGATGAATCGTACCTCCCGGTAATGAACGGGCAATTTGTTTTTAAAAATGCCGTGGTGCGCTTTAGTGAGGTTATTATGGAAGGTTTGGCAAGTAACCAATTACAACCTACGGATATTGATATGTTGATTCCACATCAGGCGAATCTTCGAATCTCCCAATTCATCCAAAAGAAATTTGGTCTTTCGAACGATCAGGTTTTTAACAATATTATGAAATATGGCAATACGACCGCGGCTTCCATTCCTATTGCGTTGACAGAGGCCTGGGAAGCGAATAAAATAAAGGAAGGAGATCTTGTGGTTTTAGCAGCTTTTGGAAGTGGTTTTACCTGGGGTAGTGTGGTGATGCGATGGTAAAACAAAACCCTGACATTGCTGCCAGGGTTTCTGTTATTGAGTCCGCCATACTAAACACTAACCATTAACTATAAACATATAGCTTCGTCAATAACCTTTTCTATAAAGTTACCTTCACTTAGGTACATATTAATTAAGAACTATCAGCCGTTATTTCGATACCGAACTTGTAAACTGTATTATCTCAAACCCCATGTGCAGAACACTTGTCCTAGGAGCTTCTTTAAAAACGAATCGTTATAGCAATATGGCGGTGAAACGCCTTCTGAACCACAACATAGAAACTGAAGCATTCGGTCTCAAAAAAGGTAACATTGGGGACACGCAAATTAAGACCAATTTCAGTGAATTTCAAAATATTCACACGGTAACTTTATATATAGGCGCAGGTCGTCAGCCTAATTATTATGGGGAAATCTTGAAATTGAAGCCTAAAAGGGTAATCTTTAATCCCGGAACCGAGAACCCGGAATTTTATAAAATACTTAAGGACAATGAAATAGATATAGAAGTTGCCTGTACTTTGGTGTTACTCTCTACAAATCAATATCACAGCTAAATCTCGGTTTTGATTGAATTTTCCGATAAAACTTTAACATTCTTAAAGTTGCATTTCATCGATGATTTTAACCATTTAAACGATGAATTTGATCAAATACCTTCTTTATTTTCGCCGGATACACCATAATCCAATAAATGTGATCAACCCATTTAAGGGCAATAGTTCATATCCAAATGTATATCCTCCAATATCACCTGGTTCAACCTTGCCAAGTGCGATTGTAATCAGCACAGAAAATAAGGCGACCAACCAAACCCATTTGTCCTTTACTTGATGTTTGGTAAAGATTCCGAAGGCAAACAAACCAAGCAGCGGTCCGTAGGTGTAACCTGCAACCTTTAATAAACCGTCAATCACATTGGTATCCAACACATGCTTGAACAATATAACGACCAAAATCAGCATAATACTCATCCCGACGTGGGTAAGTTTGCGGATTCGGTTTCGGCCATTTTCCGGTCTTTTTTCTATTCCAAGAAAATCGACACAAAACGAGGTGGTCAACGATGTTAAGGCACTATCTGCGCTGCTATATGCCGCAGCAATAAGCCCAAGCATAAATGTTATGGCCACGGTTATGCCCAAGTCACTGTTCAAAGCGATTTCCGGAAAGAGCAAATCTGATTTTGGTTTGCCATCCATCAAGGGGAGCGAGATGCCATTCTTTTTGGCATAAATAAACAACAAAGCGCCAAGTAGCATGAATACAAAAGTCACAATGACCAGAACGACACTAAAACTCAACATATTTTTTTGAGAATCCTTCAGCGTGCCAACCGTAAGGTTTTTTTGCATCATGTCTTGATCTAACCCGGTCATGCAAATGGTTACGAACATGCCTCCAAGAAACGATTTAACGAGGTGGTTGCTAGCCATGAAATCATCTACAAAAAGGGTTTTGTTGTACTGTTTAAATTCATCCGAAGTCAAGAACTCACTAAAGGTCCAATCCATTTTGTCTAAAATGAAGTATATGGATAGTCCCACTGAGATAAGCATAAATAAGGTTTGTAGGGTATCTGTCCATACAATTGTTTTTATTCCACCTTTGAATGTATATATCCAAATCAATAAGACCGATATAATGACGGTGACCTCGTAAGGTACTCCTAGTTCGTCAAAAACGAACTGCTGCAAAACTATGGCCACGAGAAACAAGCGAAAGGCCGCTCCAAGTACGCGCGATACGAAGAATGAAACTGCACCTACTTTATAACTGACGAATCCAAAACGATCGTCAAGATATTGGTAAATCGACGTTACATTTTGTTTGTAATACACCGGTAAGAGCACATAGGCCGTGATGATGTACCCCAAAAGGTAACCTAGAACTACCTGCATATAACTGAATTGTGAGGCATCTACCCACCCTGGTACCGAAATAAAGGTTACCCCTGAAAGCGAGGCACCGATCATACCGAATGCGACAAGATACCACGGGGACTTTTTGCCTGCCTTGAAAAAGTCATCATTCGTATCATTTTTGCCCGTAAGGTATGAGATGGCAAGCAACATCAAAAAGTACCCTACTACAAGCAGCAAAATGTTGGTCGGTGTCATTGGATTCTGATTTGAACGGAAAATTACAAAAACTAAAAACGGAAACCGGCTGTTCAACTAAAATTGTAAATTTGTCGTTATGGATTTTTCATCAAAACTTTTGGAAAATGCGGTGTACGAAATGTCGCAGTTACCGGGCATTGGAAAACGAACGGCCCTTAGGCTGGTATTGCACTTGCTCAAACAGCCCATTGAACGCACAGAAGGGCTCACTGCTGCATTAGCCAATCTACGAGAGCAGGTGAAATTTTGCACGGGCTGCCATAATATCTCAGATGTAGAAGTTTGTGAAATATGTGCAAGTCCCAAACGCGATAAAACCATGGTCTGTGTAGTTGAGGATATTCGCGACGTTATGGCTATTGAAAATACGAGCCAATATAACGGACTATATCACGTACTAGGAGGAAAAATATCGCCAATGGAAGGTATTGGGCCACAAGAATTGACCATTGGTTCTTTGATAAATCGTGCCAAGCAAGGAAAAATAAAAGAGCTCATTTTTGCGTTAAGTTCTACAATGGAGGGCGACACGACCAATTTTTATATTTATAAGCAATTGGAAGGATTGCAAATCAATACCTCGACCATAGCTCGCGGTATTGCTGTTGGTGACGAATTGGAATATGCAGATGAGGTGACCTTAGGCCGTAGCATATTAAATAGAGTTCCGTTTGAAGGGTCTTTAAAGGCCAATTAAAAAGGAATTTTGATACGAAAAGTTTAAAAATAAGACCGTTTTAATCGTATTTTTGCAAAAAATAAGTCATAAAGCACACTTAGAATAGGAATATGTCAAAATTTGAACTGAAATTACCGCGCATGGGGGAAAGTGTTGCAGAGGCAACCTTGACCAGCTGGTTGAAAGAAGTAGGGGACACCATCGAAATGGATGAGGCCGTGCTTGAAATCGCAACCGACAAGGTAGATTCAGAAGTACCCAGTGAGGTAGAAGGCGTTTTGGTCGAAAAACTTTTTGAGGTCGATGATGTGGTTAAGGTGGGCGAAACATTGGCGATAATTGAAATTAATGGAAGTGCGGATTCTACCCATAGCGAAGCAGCAAGTAGTAAGCCTGCCGAAGCGGCACCGGTTGCTGCGATTGCAGCGGTAGAGAAGTCAGTAGCCGTGGCAAAGGAAACGGTTGCCACACCGGTTGCTACGGCTAAAAGTTCAGACCGATTTTATTCTCCTTTGGTAAAGAACATTGCCAAACAAGAAGGAATATCGGTAGTGGAGCTAGATTCGATCCATGGAACAGGTAAGACGGGCCGGGTGACCAAAAAAGATATTTTGGCCTATGTGGCCAGGCGAAACGGGCAGGGTCTTGAAACAAGTGTTCCGGTAACAGATAACAAGATCTCGGAAAATCCGAAAGTGGAACATGCTAGTCCACCTCAAAAAATCTCTGAACCAATAACGGTATCAAGAGTACAGAGTTCCGGTGGTGATGAGGTTATAGAAATGACTAGAATGGGCAAGCTGATCGCCAAGCACATGGTCGACAGTGTATCGACCTCTGCACATGTTCAGAGTTTTATTGAAGTTGATGTGACCAATATCGTAGTTTGGAGAAACAAGGTAAAGGACACTTTTGCGGTGCAAGAAGGTGAAAAACTCACCTTTACCCCAATATTCATGGAAGCTGTTGCCAAAGCCCTGAAGAAGTATCCGATGATGAATATTTCCGTTGATGGCGATACGGTCATTAAAAAGAAAAATATCAATATTGGGATGGCGGCTGCCCTTCCCGATGGGAACCTGATTGTGCCTGTCATTAAAAATGCAGATCAATTGAATTTGGTTGGTATGGCAAAAGTAATCAACGACTTGGCCAATAGGGCGCGAAATAATATGCTCAAACCCGACGAAATTCAAGATGGTACCTACACGGTCACCAATGTCGGAACTTTTGGAAGCGTATTCGGTACGCCGATCATTAATCAACCTCAGGTGGGCATTTTGGCTTTGGGTGCTATTCGTAAAATGCCATCTGTTATAGAAACCAATGAGGGCGACTTTATTGGTATTCGTAGTAAAATGTACATATCCCATAGCTACGATCATCGCGTTGTCAACGGCGCATTGGGTAGTATGTTCGCAAAGGCCGTCGCTGATTATCTAGAGGCATGGGACGTGAACCGCGAGGTTTAGGTTTCCGCGGGGTCAAAATAATTAGGTTATCATTTCTTCGAACTTATCTAAAACCTATCTTTGTGGTTACAACCCGAAACCATGCAGCTTAATCTTACCCGCCCGATCTGTTTTTTCGATTTGGAAACCACAGGTACCAATGTAGCAAAAGACCGTATCGTAGAAATATCAATCTTAAAAGTATTTCCCAACGGGAACAAAGAAAGCAAAACGTGGTTGGTGAACCCAGGAATGGAAATTCCTCCCAATGTGGTGGCCGTTCATGGCATCTCGAATGACAAAGTAGCCAACGAACCCTCTTTTAAAGAACTTTCTAAGGAAATTCAGGCCATGCTGAAGGATAGTGATTTGGGCGGCTTTAATTCTGATCGTTTCGATATTCCGTTACTCGCGGAAGAAATGCTGCGTGCCGATATCGATTTTGACATGAAGAATACGGTTGCCATCGATGTGCAAACAATTTTTCATAAGATGGAAAAGCGAACGTTGGGCGCAGCCTATAAATTCTATTGTGGAAAAGATCTTAAAAACGCTCATAGTGCCGAAGCGGATGCCATTGCAACATACGAGGTATTACTTTCGCAGTTAGATCGTTACCCCGAGTTGGAAAACAACGTAAAGAAACTCGCCGAATTTTCTACGCATAAAAAATTTGTTGATTTTGCCGGATTTATTGCCGTTGATGAAGATGATGAAGCCATTTTTACCTTCGGTAAGCACAAGGGAAAAAAGGTGAATGAGGTTCTCGAAAACGAACCCGGTTATTTCGGCTGGATTTTGAACGCCGACTTTCCCTTATACACCAAAAAAGTATTGACCCAGATAAAACTAAGTAAACTCAATAACAAACTTTAATAATGAGGTACCTGTTACTTTTTTTTCTTTGTACTGTACATCTTAATGCCCAAGAGGTTCTGTTTGAAGGGCATGTATACGATAAAAACACCCAGGCCCCGATACCCTATGTGAATTTAAGTTTTCTCAATACCTTAAAAGGTACGTCAACCGATGAAAAGGGACACTTTTTTCTCGATATTCCTTCGACACATTTAGAAAAGCAGGTTCACATTTCATCTCTGGGTTATAATGACACCATAGTTTCCGCGAAGGTTCTTTACAAAAGCAAACGTATCGAAATGGTTGAAGAATCTTTTGAATTGGATGAGGTAGTGGTTTCCAAAGACCTAGGAAATTCAGATGTCTTGAATCCAGTGAACAGCTATAGTCTCACCAGCGGTTTTTCTTCGTCTTCAACACCCTGGGTTTTGGCGCTCTATTTTCCAAATATCGGTGCCCAAGAAAAGTATGTAGATAAGGTGACGGTCTTTTTACAAAAGAATAAGTCCTTTAAAAGGTCATCCTCAAAATTTCGAATTCGTATTTATGATGTAGATAATGCCACTAAAAAGCCCAATAGAGACCTATTGCGAAAAAGTATCATTCTAGAATCTGATACGGCCGAGGATTTTGTTACGATAGATCTTTCCGCTTTTGGGATAAAGATTCCGCAAACCGGTATATATATCGGTTTGGAGTGGCTCTTTGTGCCGAGCAATTGGTATGTGAATAGGTATAAAAACCAACTGACGAACAAAATGGAGGTCGAAGATCGTTTTGCGCCAACGTTTGGAGGCCTGTATAACAAAAATCAAAACTTCAAGGCCATGGTATATGGTATGGGACAATGGACGGATTTCATGGTAAAGTCTCGCGATCGCACCCAAAATTTTATCCCGGCCATCAGCCTTAAGATTTCAAAAGAATAAGCGTATACCTACCTTTACAAACACCTAATTAAGATCCATGAAAATTATCTGCATCGGTCGAAATTATACAGATCATATAAAGGAGCTGAACAACCAACGGCCATCCGACCCCGTTGTTTTTATAAAACCAGATTCGGCTATACTACCAAAAGACCAAGATTTTTACCTTCCCGAATTTTCAAAGGAAATACATTATGAGGTAGAAGTATTGGTGAAAATCAAGAAAGTAGGAAAGCACATAAGTTCAAAATTTGCCCATAATTATTATGACGAAATAGGTTTGGGTATCGATTTTACCGCAAGGGATTTACAAACCAGCCTAAAAGAAAAAGGACTGCCTTGGGAAAAAGCCAAAGGTTTTGATGGTGCCGCAGTTATAGGGGAGTGGCGATCCAAATCAACATATAGTGATTTGAACGATATTGATTTTTCCCTGCATAAGAACGATAAGGTAGTTCAAAAAGGAAATACGGGTCTGATGCTGTGGAAAATAGATGAACTGATCGCTTATGTTTCTCAATACTTTATGCTTAAAAAAGGTGATGTTATTTTTACAGGAACTCCTGCCGGGGTTGGTAAAATACAGGCAAATGATTATCTTTCCGGCGAATTGGAAGGGGAACGATTATTTAACGTAAAAATTAGGTGATGATATATAGTTTGGATAAAATTAATGAGATGGCAGAAGGGGATGAGGAGTTTATTCAATCCGTAATTTCTGTTTTTTTAGAGGAAGTACCTACCGATTTAGAGGCTCTTGAAACCGCTTTGGAAAAAGAGGACTATGAACAGGTGTATCAATTGGCGCACAAAATTAAGCCCAATGTCGATTTATTGGGAATGGAACAGACTCGAGCTGCGGCCTTGGAAATCGAAACATTGGGAAAGAATTCCGCCAATATGGCCGAAATACAAAAAGTATTTCCCGTTCTTCAAAAAGATATCGCACAAGTAGTCGGGGAGCTTAAGAAAGACTTCAATCTCTAATGTTTGCCGAAATTATTACGATCGGCGATGAAATTCTCATCGGTCAGATTGTTGATACAAATTCTGCCTTTATTGCCAAGGAACTCAATACAATTGGCGTTTCGGTATATCAAATTACTTCTGTACAAGATGATAAGGCCCATATTTTAAAGGCATTTGAACAGGCTGGCGAAAACGCCGACTTGGTTATTTGTACTGGTGGGCTGGGTCCTACAAAAGACGATATCACTAAGCATACGCTATGTGAGTTTTTTAACGACCAATTGGTAGAAGACAAAGCCGTCTTACGCCATGTCGAAGAATTGTTCGCAAAATATATTTCTACCCCAATTTCTGATGTTAATCGTCAGCAAGCTATGGTACCTTCAAAAGCTGTGGTGCTACAAAACGAATTTGGAACAGCCCCTGGCATGTGGATGAATCGAAACAATACCGTTTACATTTCACTCCCTGGAGTACCCTTTGAAATGAAGGCCTTGATTAAGAATCATGTTATTCCAAAAATAGTCTCTGAGTTCAAACGGCCACATATTCTTCATAAAACAATTGTTACCTATGGCACAGGGGAAAGTGCCTTGGCGGAACGCATTGCTGATTGGGAAAATAACTTGCCCAGTTTTATAAAACTGGCCTACCTGCCTAGTTTGGGAAAAGTGCGCCTTCGATTGAGCGCTAAGGGCCCCGATAAACTAAAGTTGGAAAAAGGGATTAACTCAGCCTTTGACCGTTTATACGACCTTATAGGCGATGTGATTTATGGTACTGAAGACGAAGAGACCTTAGAGATGACTTTGTGTAAGCTCTTTACTCGAAAGAAAATGACCTTGTCTACGGCCGAAAGTTTTACCGGCGGTAGAATAGCGGAACAAATCACTTCGGTTCCCGGGGCGTCTGCCTATTTTAAGGGCAGTGTGGTTAGCTATGCGACCGAGACCAAAATTAAGATATTGCAAGTACCTGAAGAACTAATAAAGCAGCACTCTGTTGTAAGCGAGGCCGTAGCCATAGCCATGGCGCAAAATGTGCGTAAGTTGCTTAAAACAGACTTCGCAATTGCTACAACAGGCAATGCTGGCCCCAAAAAAGGAGACTCAAATGCCGATATAGGAACGGTGTACATCGGAATTGCAACCCCTAATGAGTGCTTTGCCCTAGAATTTAAGCTTGGAAACCATCGAACTAGAATCGTGCAAAAGGCCGTAAACAAAGGGATGGAGTTGTTGCAAAAAGAAATTTTAAAAATGTGAAGTAGATTGTTGTTCGTCCAGTAAAAATGACATAAATTTGCATCCTGTTTAAAAAATCGGCACGATGTCAAAAGTTTGTGAAGTTACTGGTAAGAAAGCGATGTTTGGAAACAATGTTTCGTTTTCTGTGAACAAGACCAGAAGAAGATTCGATGTAAATCTTTCCAAAAAACGTTTCTATTTACCTGAAGAAGATCGTTGGGTAACCTTAAAGGTTTCTGCCAAAGGATTGAAAATCATTAATAAGAGAGGTATTACCAGCGTTTATAAAGATATGAAGGCCAAAGGATTGGTAAAATAATCCGATAAATCAGATACAATGGCAAAAAAAGGAAACAGAGTTCAGGTCATATTAGAATGTACAGAGCATAAAGAATCTGGGCAGCCAGGAACTTCCAGGTATATTACGACCAAGAACAAAAAGAACACTCCAGAACGTATGGAGATCAAAAAATACAATCCCATTCTAAGAAGAATGACGGTTCATAAAGAAATCAAGTAAATTCCTGTAATGCAGGAATGTTGCTAAAAGAATTTACTCATGGCAAAGAAAACGGTAGCAAGTTTACAGACAAGTTCAAAAAGATTGACAAAGGCCATTAAGATGGTTAAATCTCCAAAAACAGGAGCCTATACTTTTAAAGAATCGGTTATGGACCCAGGTTCGGTAAACGAATGGTTGTCTAAGAACTAGACACTATTTAAACAAAATTATATGAGCCGCTTTCGAAAGAATGCGGCTTTTTTTTAGCCCAAAATTTGCTGAAATTAACCCTATATTTGACTTTACAACGAAATACAACATGAGTTTATTCAAGAAAATATTTTCCTCCAAGAAAAAAGAGAGTTTAGACAAAGGCCTTGAAAAATCGAATACAAGTTTTTTCAATAAACTGAGCAAAGCAGTTGCTGGGAAGTCGAAGGTCGACGATGATGTGCTAGACAATTTGGAAGAAGTTCTAGTATCCTCAGATGTTGGCGTAGATACCACACTAAAAATCATAGACCGTATTGAAGCACGTGTTGCCAAAGACAAATATTTGGGCACCGAGGAGCTCAATAAAATCCTACGAGAAGAAATTGCAGCACTACTTTCTGAAACCAATCTTGGTGAGGAGACCCAGATACGTATTCCTGAAGGGGCGAAACCCTATGTAATAATGGTCGTCGGTGTAAATGGTGCTGGCAAAACGACGACTATTGGCAAATTGGCCCACCAATTTAAAAATCAAGGATATAAAGTAGTTTTGGGGGCGGCCGATACCTTTCGCGCTGCCGCTATAGACCAATTGCAAGTATGGGCCGATCGGGTGGGCGTGCCCATCGTAAAACAAAATATGGGTAGTGATCCCGCCTCTGTTGCTTTTGACACCCTTAGTTCTGCGGTATCACAAGATGCAGATGTGGTTATCATTGATACCGCTGGGCGTTTGCATAACAAAGTGAACTTAATGAACGAGCTGACCAAAGTGAAGAAAGTAATGCAAAAGGTCGTTGAGGAT
Organism: uncultured Flavobacteriaceae bacterium; assembly: GCA_938017825.1. Classification (GTDB taxonomy): domain Bacteria; phylum Bacteroidota; class Bacteroidia; order Flavobacteriales; family Flavobacteriaceae; genus Pelagihabitans. The sequence goes on along the minus strand of CALIJE010000161.1, from coordinate 3,751 downwards.
ACGCCTCATGATGTATTATTAGTGTTAGATGGCTCTACTGGACAGAACGCTTTTGAACAGGCGAAACAATTTTCTAAAGCTACAGAAGTAACTTCCTTGGCCGTGACCAAATTAGATGGCACCGCAAAAGGTGGTGTGGTCATTGGAATTTCCGATCAATTTCAAATTCCGGTAAAGTATATCGGGGTTGGTGAAGGTATTGAAGATTTGCAGGTTTTTAATAAGTACGAATTCGTAGATTCTTTTTTCAGTATCTAGTATATGTTGAAACAGGATACATTCTTGAATAACGGTTCAGTAATAATACTCTTATTGTTCTTTTCGTCAATAGGCCTAACCCAAGAAACGCGTCAACTTTACTTTGACAGTAACTGGCAGTTGACATCCAAAGATTCGGCATCGTATACTAGGTTAATAAGTATTAAGAAAGATGACCTACAATTTGAAGGTGCCTTCACGGATACGAACAAGGATGAAAATTTGATAACGAAAGGCTACTACGCGAATGGTAAAAAACAAGGTGTTTTCATATTCAATTATGAGGACGGTACACTAAATCGTAAAGGAGAATATATCAATGACAAGCCAATGGGAATTTGGGAATTTTATTATCCGAATGGCCAATTGCACTATAGCCTTGAGTTGATGAATGATGATTTTAAGGTAATCGCCATGAATGATGAAAATGGGTTATCACGAATGTCTGGTACAAATGTACCATGGGAATATGCCTATACCAAAGGTACCGGTATACAGGGAAGCTTAAGTAACGGACTCAAGAACGGGGATTGGAAATTATTCGAGAATGGAAATTTGATCGGTTACCAGGTATATAAAAATGGTAAGTATAAAAAGACTTTTGAGAAGTTGTTCAAAAAGTATACAAAGAATAGATTGATTTCCAATCTGATCTTTACCCCCTTATATCTGACATATTCCGAAAGACTTGAACTTAGTCAGAATATTTCCAAGGGCGATTATCCATTCCTAGGAAATCTACCAAGTATGGAAAATTTACCTTCCTATGAGGATTTGGGCGGCGTTGGAATCCTAGGTGAAGAGGTAATTATGAATCTTGATAAGAACCCTTTATTTAGGGGAGGGAAGAAGCGTGTTTTTGAAATTCTAAGAAGAAATATTAGGTCCTATAAGGAACTTGACGGTATTTCGAGTCGGGTTTTTGTCGAGTTTTATATTGATGAGGATGGCGATTTGTATCAAGTTAAAATAATTAGAAGCGATGATGAGCGGATCAATGAGGAAGCATTGCGTTTGGCAAAATTGTTTTCTGATTGGAAACCAGCCCAATATCAAGGTAAACCTATTTCGTCTAAAGTTACCCTACCACTAAAGTTGTCTTTTAAAAGTCATAAAAATTGAAGTGTATGCAAAATAAGGCAGTACTATTTATCGCATTCTTGTTGTGTTCAACTGCATTTGGCCAACTTAGGCACCCCAAAGCTAGTCCGTCTTCTAAAATTGAGCAGCAGTTGGGACTTTCCAAAATCACCATAGACTACTCTAGACCTGCAGTTAAGGGCAGAACAATATTTGGTGAGCTCGTACCCTATGGGCGAATATGGCGTGTAGGTGCCAATGCTTCAACGAAAATGACGGTCGCTTCCGACGTAACGATCAAAGGAAATATACTTCCCCAAGGAACCTATGCCCTTTATGCTTTTCCTGAAGCAACGGAATGGGAAATCGTTTTCCATTCCAACACAACGCATTGGGGCGACGGTCGCACGGCCTATAATCCAGAAGAAGATGTTTTTAGAATTAAGGTAACCCCTGAAAAACTATCGTATACGCAGGAAAATTTCTTGATTACTTTCGATAATATACAACATGGATCGGTTGATATGATTTGGGCATGGGAAGAAACAAAAATAACGATTCCGATTTCAGTAAATACCCACGACTTAATGCTGAAGGAAATCGAACTGCAATTAAATGATAAGCCTACAGCACAAACATATTATGAAGCCGCTCGCTATTTGCAAGAAGAAGCAATTGATTATCACACTGCGCTAGATTATCTGAACAAGGCTTTGGAATTGGGAGGGGATACCTATTATTTTCATAGGGTAAAATCGTTGGTGGAAGCCGCACTACACGATTATGAACTCGCTATTGATTCTGCGAAAAAATCGTTGGCCATTGCCGAAGAGTTGGGCAAAGACGAATTCGTGCGCATGAATCAAAAGAACATTACACTCTGGACCGAAATTTTGAAGAAGGAATAATTAAAACCGTGCACTCGTATGAAAAAGTTGTTGTTGCTCATAGTGTTACCATTCGCTTTTTCTTGCCAAGAACGGAAAGCGACCGAAACTAAAAAGATCGTACTTTGGGAGCCGTATAATGATTCTATCGAAGTAGCGGCAAACCAGAATCACGAAAGTGAGCGAATGCGCTACAAGTTTATACAGTCAAAAGTTTTAGATAAGAACGAAGTGTTTCTTCCCCTTTATCCTGAAGTCGCGATTTTTTCCGAGGCGGAATACGAAGCACTCAAGCCCCTCATACTTGAGCAGAATATTCTAAACCTACAGAGGCATATTAAAGATGGCAAATTTACCTATGAAGGTTTGGTTCTATTTTATCTTCATCGCATATACAAATATGAGTTGAACAATGCAACGACTTTGAATACGGTCATCGCGTTGAACGAAAATGTTTTGGCAGAGGCCCGTGAAAGAGATAAGGCCATGGCTGAAGGCCTCGAAAATGTACATCCCATTTACGGCATGCCTATTTTTTTAAAGGATAATATCAATACCAAAGGCATGAACACTACGGCAGGAGCAATAGCGCTTATGCAAAATGAGGTTGAAGATGCTTTTATAGTGAAACGTTTGAAAGAAAAAGGAGCATTGATTTTGGGCAAGGTGAACCTTAGTGAATGGGCTAATTTTTTATGCGATTGCCCTAATGGACAAAGCGCCGTTGGCGGACAAACTTTGAACCCCTATGGGCGCCGGGTTTTCGATACAGGTGGATCAAGTGCTGGCAGTGGTACGTCTATAGCTGCCAATTACGCCGTGGCCGCTATTGGTACCGAAACTTCGGGTTCTATACTTTCGCCCAGTAGCCAAAATTCGATCGTCGGTTTAAAACCAACTATAGGCCTGTTAAGTAGAACGGGTATTGTACCCATCTCCAGTACCTTGGATACTCCAGGCCCAATGACCAAAAATGTAATCGATAATGCTATTTTGCTTTCGGCGATAATTGGAAAGGACGCGAATGATTCAAAGTCGGTCGCTTCAAAAACCGACATCCTGGGACTTGTGATGACGGAAGGGTCTTTAAAGGGAAAAAGATTTGGGGCGATGCTGCCCTTACTTAAGAGTGATTCCATTTATAAGTCCACTGTGGCCAAAATGAAATCTCTTGGTGCGGAAATAGTGGAATTCGTTCCGCCAACCGTAAAAATGGATGGGTTTTTGAGCATATTGAATATAGACATGTTGCATGACCTTCCCGCGTATTTAGAAACTCATGTAAAAAATAAAGATGCTGTAAAGATTGCTACGGTTTCTGATGCTGTGGCTTTCAATAAGGCAGATTCCCTGATTCGAATTCCCTATGGTCAAGTGCGCTTTGAGGGCATATTGGCAGATAGTACTTCGCTTGCAGAGCTTAAGGAGATTAAAAACAAGCTAGAAAACAAAGGACGAATGTTCTTCGATACTGCCATGGATAAGCACGATCTTGATGCAGTCCTATCTATAAACAATTACCATGC
>CALIJE010000160.1 GCA_938017825.1 uncultured Flavobacteriaceae bacterium | reverse complement strand
AAAAATTCTTTATTGCCGTAGTAATTGCTGGTCCATTTATCATATCCCAATTCCAAAGGACGCTTATTACGTATCTGGTTCTTGATCAGGTCGCCGTCGGAAATGATCAACATTTTACCCGGTCCTGAATTATCTGCCGTATTACTAAGTTGCGCCGGCTTTACTCTGTTTTTAAATACAGATTCGAAATCCCCTTCAACAAGTACGGCCATTGGTTTTCCACCGTCATTGAATGCTTCTTTATTAGGAGGTTGGTCGATCATGCCAAGGCTAATCGATCTGGGAGTTGCGTCAATTTTAGATAGAGGCGAACTTTGTAATAGTATCGTTTTTTTATAGGCGTTCGGCAAGGTATCCATAGCACTTGCAAACTGAAATCGTAAGGCTTCTAAATTGGTATTTACAGGGTGGTCGTTCTTAGAAAATACCATTGGGTGGTATAACCAAGGCAAAGGCTCGTATTGCGACGCATTTCCTTCCCCTGTTGCCAAAACAATTTGGGTAAAGTACATATCGCTGATCAAGTTAGGTTGAATGCGTACCCCAAAATTAAAAAAGAAGTCATTCAGGTTCAAATCTCTGGGAAGAGCAATGGCCGAACCAGTTTGGTTGAAAAGGCTATCGAGCTCCATATTTACCTGATCCACCAGCCAAACAGATTTTCCACCGTTCATGATGTATTGATCCATAACATACTTTTCGGCATCGGTAAAGGCCTCAGTTGGTTTAGCGATTAAGGCCAAATCATAACCCCTTAACTGGTCTAGTACTTTTTGTGGGCTCGTGGCAACAGAATCCAAGGTAATGGCTCCTATATTGTAGTAATCACGAATGGTGGTCAAAAAATCGGCCAGATAAATATCATCAAGCTCGCCATTACCTTTGAGTACGGCCACGCGTTTCTTTTCCGTCCTAACCAATTTAGCAAAGGCATCGGAAAATGCATATTCCAAATGCTGTACACTATTGTTGACCCTGTCCGCGGTAGTCGCACCTTGTCGATTCTTAAGAAGAGGCACTTTTACGGTCGTATTTTTGTAGTTCACCATTGCCCAGGGGAAAACAATCTCTTGAGATACTTTACTCTTATCACTTACGGTAACTCTGGTAGGGGTTAGCCCTAGGCCCTGCAATTCAGCAATGGTCGCTTCAACTTGCTCAACATCTTTTAATGGGTCGACAAACGAAAACTTGATGTTGCTGTTTTTTGAGGCGAATTCTTCGAGGAGCTGACGCACTTCTATGTTCAACTTCACAAATTCAGGGGGCAAATTTCCATCTAAAAGGACATCTACGATTACCGTACTTGTAAACTTTTCGGTAGCAGCTAAAGAAGGATCCGATAGGGTATACCTGCGATCCTCGGTAAGATCGAAACGGATATAAAGGAAGGCCGCCAACACGTTAACAAGAATCAGCAGCGCTAAGGCTTTCAATAGGGATGGGTATAATTTCTTCATCAGCGTTTCGCATGTTTGAGTTGCACAACGGTAAGAAAAAGAAAGAAGGCCGTGATAGCGGTAAAATAGACCAAATCTCGCGTATCCATAACCCCGCGGGCAATACTTTCGAAATGGGATTGCATGCCCAAATTGGCGGTAAATACCGACGCTTCGCCTTCAGAAAATAGGGTCGACAAGGCGGTAAAACCATAGTATAATAGAAAACAGATAACCAAGGCGATTATAAATGCCGCGATTTGATTTTCAGATAGGGTAGAGGCAAAGAGACCGATCGCGGTATAACACGAAATCAAAAATAGCGTACCCATATATGATCCGATAACGAGACCCAAATCCAGATTCCCCTCGGTGGTTCCCAATTGGGAAACAGTATAGACGTATAACAGGGTAGGTATCAGAGCTAAGACGGCCAGAACAAAGGTGCCTAAAAATTTACCGAGCACCAGTTGCCAAAGTCCTATGGGCTTTATGAACAATAGCTCTAAGGTGCCCAGTTTTTTTTCTTCGGAAAAGCTTTTCATGGTGATTGCGGGAATCAGGAATAAAAACACCCATGGTGCCAGCAAGAAAAACTTGCTCAAATCTGCAAAGCCATAATCGAAAATATTGTAGTCGCCTTGAAAAACCCAAAGAAACAGACCATTCAAAAGGAGAAACAGGCCTATAACCAAATAGCCAACGGGTGTGCTAAAAAAAGATTGAATTTCGCGCTTAAAGATTGCTAACATAGTATACTTAGGCTAAAGTCACTTTTTTGGTTAGGCTCCATGCCTCGGGCGTTTCGCTGAACAATGCCTTTGTCTTGGCCCAAACCTCTTTGAACAATTCAGAACTTCGGTACTTTTCCAAGTCATCTTCATGTTGCCAATAACTATAGGTAAAAAAGATATGTGGTTGGTCTTGGTCTTGGTACAACTCAAGAAAATCACAGCCTTTAAAAGTTCTAATTTTATGTTTGTTCATTTGAAAAACCTGCTCAAAACTAGCAATATTTTCGGGTTTGAAAGACATTTTTACAATCCGTACGAGCATTATAGAAAATTGATGGTTATCGTATCGCGATAGTCAAGGCCAAGCAAGCTCGAGGCTCCTCCGACTGTATTTCGATCACTTTTATAAATGGCCAGCTCAATAAAATCGCCCGTATTAAACAGGGCGAGTAAGGCCCCAGCGCCTGCTCGTTTACTTTTGTCCAAGTCGAAATTAATAATATCACTATACTTGTGATGAATGGTCTTTATTTTTGCTGTTCGGGCGTTGAGTTCAAAATCGCGACCCTTACGATAAGCTTCGAAGAAGTTTTTATGAATGTTGGTTACCACGTTACCATAATTGTCTATGTAGGCAACGCTGCCCACAATTCTATTCCCATTGTCGGTAACACTTGGCGCATCGGCCACCACTTCGGTAAGTAGGTCAAAGGCCTTGCCTACCACTTCTAAAGTTCCTCCACGCGCAATGTGGCAGGCGACCTTTACAAATACATCGAGCACGGGAAAAGAACCTTCTTCGGGATTGGGGATATCTATTTTAACAACTTTCTCCGGTTTGTTGTCGGCTACCAAAAGCCCAATGACCCCATTGTTGGCTGCAATAAAGAAATGACCATTAAGCAACACGGCAATATGTTGATTTTCGGGGGTTGGCTCAGCATCTACGCCAATAATATGAATGGTTCCCTTGGGAAAGTTGTGGTATGAATTTTTAAGGATATACGCACATTCGTGAATATTGAACGGACTTATCGCATGTGAAATATCAACAATCTTAGCCTCCGCCAACTCTGTGTAAATACTACCCTTTAAAGTACCTACGAAATGGTCTTTAAGTCCAAAATCTGTAGTTAACGTGATGATTGCCATGCAGCAATGTTGATATGTTTTTGGCTACAAGAACCTTATTTTATATAACTTTGTTCAACAAAATTAAACAAAAAAACAGCCTTTCGAAATTTATATTTCAAAGGCGTTCACAAAACATCATTTTTCCTTGAACGAACTTATCTTAGAGCTTACCGATATTAGCCCCAGAGAATTTTTTGGGCAACAAAATGAAAACATAGATTTACTAAAAAAGTACTTTCCCAAGTTGAAAATAGTTGCCCGGGGTAGCAAGATAAAAGTATATGGGGATGAAGAACTTTTAGAGGAGTTCGAGAGGCGTTTCGATATGATTACCACGCACTTCACCAAATACAATAAGATTGACGAAAATGCCATTGAAAGGGTACTTACGAGCAATGTCGCGTCTGATTACCAAACCCCTGAAAAAAGTGGCGAGACCTTGGTGCATGGGGTAAATGGAAAACTCATAAAGGCACAGACAGTAAACCAACGCAAATTGGTCGATTCGGCGAAGAAAAACGATATGGTCTTTGCAATCGGGCCTGCTGGAACAGGCAAAACCTATACAGGGGTGGCGTTGGCAGTAAAAGCGCTGAAAGAGAAGCAGGTAAAGCGCATTATTTTAACCAGACCTGCAGTTGAGGCTGGTGAGAATCTTGGTTTTTTACCAGGGGATCTGAAAGAAAAACTAGATCCCTATATGCAACCTTTGTACGATGCGTTGCGCGATATGATTCCCGGGGAAAAGTTGACTCATTTTATTGAAAACGGAACCATACAAATAGCACCATTGGCCTTTATGCGTGGGCGAACGCTAGACCATGCCTTCGTGATTCTTGACGAAGCTCAAAATACGACCCATGCACAGATGAAGATGTTTTTGACCCGTATGGGCAAAAACGCCAAATTCTTGGTAACGGGCGATCCAGGACAAATAGATTTGCCAAGACGCGTAATATCTGGTTTGAAGGAAGCCTTGCTGGTCCTAAAGGATGTAGATGGCATTAGCATAGTTTATTTGGATGATAAAGACGTAATTCGCCACAAACTGGTGAAAAAAGTCATCGACGCCTATAAGAATATTGAGCATCAGAATTAGATTGGTCCAAGTAAAAGTTTTAGAACTTGGTCTTACAACTTTAAATATGAAATTAGATTTTAACAAATGAACACGATTACCGATACCAATTTCAATTTTCCCGATCAAACAGGTGTCTACAAAGGAAAAGTACGGGAAGTGTATAGCTTGGCCAATGATATACTGGTAATGGTGGCGACCGATCGCTTGTCGGCCTTTGATGTGGTGATGCCGAAAGGAATTCCTTTTAAAGGCCAGATTCTAAACCAGATAGC
>CALIJE010000159.1 GCA_938017825.1 uncultured Flavobacteriaceae bacterium | reverse complement strand
AGAAATTGAGCAAGACCTCGATTCTATGCATATTACAAGTGGGATCAAGGGGTATACCCAAATCCTTGATTCGAGCAAGGGCTTCACTGCAATGAAACCGAATACCATTTCGTCCGTTTCTGTTTTAAGAGGTAAAAATGCCGTTGACAGCATACAAGGTATAATAGGGCTAACGAACAGAATCATAGTTTCGATTACCCGAGACAGCTTAAACTTTGAGAAACTCGATACGCTGTTCAATAAGGAATTGGAGCGAAAAGACATTTCTATCAACTATCAGTTCAAACACTTAAATCACGATGCGCTAATCAGTGGTTTTAATAAGGGAAATAAAAATGTTTATGAATTAAGTACGTTTTCAAAGTCGACCTATCTCCCCGATGATCAGCGCCTACAACTGTTTTTTTCAAATCCGACATTAGCCATTTTAAAAAGAAGTTTAACCGGTATTTTACTTTCCTTTCTATTGGCCACATGTATCATTCTTTCATTATTTTATCTGCTTCATATCATAAAGAAACAAAAAGAACTTGCAGAAATAAAAAACGACCTTATAAGCAATATAACCCACGAGTTCAAAACTCCGATTGCCACGGTTTCTACGGCGATAGAAGGAATAAAGAGCTTTAATGAACAGAATGATCAGGCCAAAACGGATGCGTATCTTGATATTTCGGAAAAGCAGTTGAAAAGGTTACATCTTATGGTCGAAAAACTGCTGGAAACAGCCACCTTAGACAGTGACAAGCTCATCATAAATACCGAAGAGATAGATTTGGTGGTACTCTTAAAAACGCTGGTTGAAAAGTACAGCCTTTTAGCTCCAAATAAGAATATTGAATTTAAAGGAAACGTCAATTCGCTAAACTCCGAGGTAGACCCATTTCACTTTGAGAATGCACTCGCCAACCTACTGGATAATGCAATAAAGTATGGCGGTGAGAAGATAGAGGTAAATCTAAGTTCCCTGATGGATTCGGTTGAGATTACGGTCGCCGACAACGGAAAAAAAATAGACAAAAACCAACGGGCGAAAATCTTCGATAAATTCTATAGAATCCCAACAGGAAACAGACATGACGTTAAAGGTTTTGGAATAGGGCTCTTTTACGCCAAAAACATAATCGAGAAACATCGTGGCGAACTTATTCTCGTGCCAGGTACACAAAACACAATTTTTAAAATAACATTATGAACGAGCCAATTAGAATTTTGTTGGCCGAGGATGAGCCAGCACTAGGGCAAATCATAAAAGAAAGTCTGGAAACTAGAAATTTTGAAGTTCTTTTTTGCGAGAACGGTGAGGCGGCTTTAACTACCTATTTAAAAGAAAAGCCAGAACTGCTCGTACTAGACGTTATGATGCCCAAAAAAGATGGTTTTACACTGGCCAAGGAGATTCGTGAACAGGATAAATACATTCCAATAATATTCCTTACCGCTAAATCGCAAACCAAAGACGTTGTGGAAGGTTTTGAACATGGGGGCAATGACTACCTGAAAAAACCATTTAGTATGGAGGAGCTCATCGTACGTATTCATGCGTTGCTAGAGCGCAATTCGCTCAAAAAATCGAACAGTACCATCCAAATTGGCAACTACACCTTTAACTATACAAAACAAACTTTATTTATCGGTGAGGAATCACAACTGCTGACACACCGAGAAGCCGAATTGCTGTATCATTTAACAGAAAAAAGAAACGACGTCTTGGATCGGTCTCTAATCTTAAAGAAGATTTGGGGAGATGATGATTTCTTCAACGCCCGAAGTATGGATGTATTCATCAGCAAGCTCCGTAAAAAATTACAACAGGATGACAATGTGCAAATCGTCAATGTTCGTGGATTCGGCTATAAATTAATTTGTTAAGGTTTTTACCCGCATTTCACCTACTATTTTTTCCAAAACTCGATATACTTCGTATATTGTGAAGCTCTGAAAATAAAGAAACCAACCAGAAAATTTTAATATATGCACATTGCCGTTGCGGGGAACATCGGAGCAGGAAAGACTACCCTGACAAGACTTTTGGCCAAACACTACAAGTGGGAAGCACACTATGAAGATGTGGTAGACAACCCCTATCTCGATGACTTTTATACTCAAATGGAACGGTGGAGCTTTAATCTTCAAATATATTTTCTCAATCACAGGTACCGTCAAATTCTGAAAATTAGGGAGTCAGGGAAGAACATCATACAAGATCGCACGATCTATGAAGATGCCTATATTTTTGCGCCAAACCTGCATGCAATGGGGCTAATGACCAATAGAGACTTTACCAATTATTCAAGTCTGTTCGAATTGATGGAAAGTTTGGTACAACCCCCAGATTTATTGATTTATCTCAGAAGTTCTATTCCCAATTTGGTGAATCAGATTCACAAGCGCGGACGCGACTATGAAAATTCGATTTCAATTGATTATCTAAGTCGGTTGAACGAACGCTATGAAGCTTGGGTGCATGGGTATGAAAAAGGAAATCTTTTGGTTATCGATGTCGATGATTTAGATTTCGTGGATAAGCCAGAAGACTTAGGTACCATTATTAACAAAATAGATGCGGAGATCAACGGTTTGTTCTAAATAGCCGCCGAAGAAAAATTCGTGTCTTTTGAGAACTACAAAGTGCTTTTGTTGTAGTTTTTTCTCTTTTATTTATTCACTAGACAAGGAAATGGCCTGTTCGCTCATTGAATAGCCATGATCCCTCATTGGCTCTTTTTCTAAAGGCCCTTTCGACCTAGTTTTAGGGAAACATTAATCACATCTAAAAACTGACCATGTGTTTGCCCATATGGTGGATTTGAACAAATGTTTAACCCTAAACTCAAAAAAATGGAACCAAAAAAAAATCCGAAATCAGATTTGAACAAAAACCGAGGCCTTTTCTTTATCACCGGCCTAATGCTGGTCTTGGCATTAAGTTATGTCGCCCTAGAATGGAAGACCTATGATGACCATTTAGCATTTTCGCAATATTTGACAGTTGATGATCCCTTGGATGAACCTGTAGAGTTAATAGAATTTAAACCACCACCACCTCCTAAACCTCCAGTAGCACCAACGGAATTAGACATTGTTCCCGATAAAACACCTATTGAAGAAACGGTGATTTCTTCTACGGAGCCCGATGAGGATAAACCAATCATCGAAGTAGATAGCATTCCAGAGGCAGAAGACCCAATCGAAGTTGATGTTACATGGGTTAGTATTGAAGAAGTTCCTATTTTCCCAGGTTGCGAAAGTGCAACTGACAAAAGGGCTTGCTTTGAGAAGATGATCATCAAACATGTGAGAAAAACACAGCGTTATCCTGATGATGCCCAAGAAATAGGTGCCCAGGGTAGAGTTAGTACTATGTTCACCATAGAAAAAGACGGCACCATCAATGGTGTTCGAATGCGTGGACCTCATAAGAGCCTGGAAAACGAAGCCTCTCGTATCATTTCAAAACTTCCTAAAATGACCCCTGGTAAACAAAGAGGAACTCCGGTAAAAGTATCTTTTAGCCTACCAATTACGTTTGTACTGCAGTAAGGCATAAAAAAAGGGATGTGAAATACATCACATCCCTTTTATATAAACACTCAAATTCTTAGTTCTTCTTAATATCTACTTTTTCAATCGTAATTTCTGTCTCGTCACCTTTAGAATTTACCTTGGCATCCTGAAACTTTTTCAATTGCTCTTCAACCTCAGCCTTGGTGCCTTTGAACGTAACCGATTCTGACACTTCTTTACCATTTTCAACAGTGGTATAGTTGACAGTGGCTTCTGTCATATCATCACTTGCGGCGTTCATCTTAACCTCGATTCTTTTCTCTTGTGTATCATTTGCGTATGCAGAAACCGAATCACCGCTCATTGCAATACTCGGAGCAATTACCAAGGCCACAACTGACATCAATTTCAACAAAATGTTCAAGGACGGTCCTGAAGTATCCTTAAATGGATCCCCTACGGTATCCCCTACCACTGCCGCTTTATGCGCATCGGTACCTTTTCTTCCTTGTTCCTCGATCATCTTTTTCGCATTATCCCAAGCACCTCCGGCATTCGATTGAAAGATGGCCATAAGTACTCCACAAGTAGTTACCCCCGCAAGAAGTCCACCGAGCATTTCCGCACCACCGATAAATCCGACGGCAACAGGAACAACAATAGCAAGTACCCCTGGCAAGACCATTTCCTTAATGGAAGCCTGTGTAGATATTGCCACACATTTATCATACTCTGCAACCCCATCGGCCGCGTCAAAAGTGGCCCGTTGCTCCGGTGTGGCTTTAGACATATCTGAATCCACGGCTCTCATTACCTCCAAAGCAGCTTTCAATTGTGGTATGTCCCTGAACTGTCTTCGCACCTCTTCAATCATGGCCATGGCCGCACGGCCCACAGCGTTCATAGAAAGAGCCGAAAACACAAAAGGTAACATCCCCCCTACCAACAAACCAGCCATAACGGTTGGTTTCGAAACGTCGATAGCCGTTACATTGGCCGTTTGCATAAATGCGGCGAACAAGGCCAAAGCCGTTAAGGCCGCAGAAGCGATGGCAAAACCTTTTCCAATGGCGGCAGTCGTATTACCAACAGCATCGAGCTTATCGGTACGCTCACGCACTTCACTTGGCAATTCAGCCATCTCGGCAATACCTCCGGCATTATCGGAAATCGGTCCGTAAGCATCTACTGCCAATTGAATACCTGTATTGGCCAACATACCTACGGCAGCAATAGCAATTCCGTATAGACCAGCGAAGTGATGCGAAACCAAGATTGCTGCAGCTATCAAAAGAATTGGAATCATTGTAGACATCATTCCCACACCCAAACCAGCTATAATAGTGGTGGCCGCTCCGGTTTCTGATTGTTTTACAATTGAATTCACAGGTTTGGTTCCTGTTCCCGTGTAGTATTCGGTAACCTTACCCACTGCCAAACCAGCGATCAAACCTGCCAATACAGCCCAAAACACGCCCATAGAAGAATACTCAATTCCTCCGAAAGACCAGCTTTCAGGTAACATATTGGTGATGATAAAGAAAGACGCTACTAGCATAAGGCCAGCAGAGCCAAATTCACCTATGTTCAAAGCTGTATGGGGATTACCACCATCCTTTACACGTACAAAGAAAGTTCCGATAATAGACATCAGAATACCGATTGCTGCCAATACCAGTGGCAGATATACCGCTCCAAGGCCATCAAATGCCCCAGCAAAAGCGGGGATTTGAGTAAAGGCCGCACCCAGTACCATGGTACCAATAATAGAACCAACATAAGATTCAAAAAGATCAGCGCCCATACCTGCAACATCACCAACGTTATCTCCCACATTATCCGCAATCGTGGCAGGGTTTAACGGGTGGTCTTCTGGAATACCAGCTTCCACCTTACCCACTAGATCAGCTCCCACATCGGCAGCTTTGGTATAAATACCACCCCCAACACGGGCAAACAGAGCAATAGAGGAGGCACCTAGGGAAAATCCGGAAAGTACGTTGAGTACCTCACCGAGTTCCCAGCCCATTCCACTATACACCATGAACAAACCGCTAAGACCCAAAACTCCAAGTCCTACTACGCCTAGTCCCATAACGGCTCCTCCCGCAAAGGCTACTTCAAGTGCTTTTCCCAGAGACGTTCTGGCGGCATTGGTCGTACGAACATTGGCCTTGGTGGCTACCTTCATACCGATAAAACCGGCTAGGGCAGAACAAATAGCGCCAACAATAAAGGATACTGCGACCATACCATTGGAACCTTCCTCACTACTTCCCTTGAAGTACAGGAGAATGGCAACAGCTACTACGAAGATCGACAAGATTTTGTATTCAGCCTTTAAGAACGACATTGCGCCATCGGCAATGTTCTTTGCGATTCTGGCCATTTTGTCGTCACCGACTTCTTGCTTACCTACCCATGCATTCTTCCAAGCCACATATAATAACGCCACTATACCGAATGCAGGTAAAAATTTTACAATTAATTCCATGTTTGATGAGTTGTTTTTAGTTTTTTTTAACGGCTGCTAATGTACTAAAATCAAATAGAATAAAAAAAGCCACTTTCCTTGCGAAAAGTGGCTTTTTCTGGGGTTAAATTTACTTAAATCGTAAAGGTGCGTTTCTTTTTGTGTTCGCTTTCATTGTAACGCGCCACACATTCATGATAGATTCTTCTGGCCTCTTCGGCATTGCTCCATCCACCCACATCAACTTTTTTCTTCTCCAGGTCTTTGTACACTTGAAAAAAGTGTTCTATTTCTTTCTTTCTATGTGGATTCAAATCCGATAAATCATTCTTTCGATTCCAGATGGGATCTGATACCGGAACACATATTATTTTTTCGTCAGGGCCTTTTTCGTCGGCCATATGAAATACCCCTATTGGCTTTACTTCGATAACTACCATAGGATAGGTTGGCTCAGTACACATGACCAAGACATCCAAAGGGTCTTTATCCAAGGCTAAGGTTTCAGGGATAAACCCATAATCGCCCGGATACATCATTGAACTGAACAACGTTCTGTCAAAGCGAATTTTATTTAGGGTAAAGTCGTATTCGTATTTATTTCTGCTTCCTTTGGGGATTTCGATCAATACATCGAAAGTGATGTTTTCCAACTTGCTCATCTTCTTCATTTAGAATTGCAAAAGTACTGCAATTATGGTCTTCTAACGGATGATTAGCTGTGAAATTGCGCAAGATCGCAGGAAGTAGGGCCATCGCGTTCAAGTGGTCACTAAAACCAAGATCGGTTCGCCCACCAAAACGACCAAAAACTACAATTGCTTAGAAACTAAATCCGAATGTGCCGGTTACGGCGAAGGGTCTAGCATCAGGGCTATCGAGATAGTTGCCCCTAAAATTGAAATCGATTCGAAAGACTTTGAAAATATTCCCTATTCCAAGCGACCACTCATAATACACCCTATCTGTAGGGGCGATCAGTGGAATATTAGTCGGGGAACTCAAAGCTATATTGCTATCAGATAAATCGCCCCATGCCCCTCTTAGGCCCACAATCTCCCTTAAGTTCAACTTCCTCAAAAATGGAATTCTTGAAAAAAGTCTCCCATTAAAGTTGTGTTCCAAATGCAAGGCGGCATAGGTATCCGTTACGAATTCATAGAAATCGAGATTGGCAAAAGTTCCATAGTTGGTGAAGAGGGTTTGGTTTCCGGGTATTACATTCAGAAGGCCCAAGGGTACATCTCCAAAAGTTTTGCCCAATTCAATGGTACTATATAAACGCCCGAATCCGCCAATTTGCCAGGGTTGGCTGTACGAAAATTGTAGCTTGTCATAATTGAAATCACTATCAAAAGTGCCTTGTATACCTCGGGTGTAGTTCAATAAGATAGTACTGTAGGTGTCGTTGATGGTGCGACGCTCCACGCCATAACCAATAGACTTTTTTCCTGGAGTATAAATCAATAAGGCATTTACGGCCAATTGTTTAATCTCTGAAGAAATTCCGGTACTCGATGTCGGATCTACATAGTCTAGACTAAAATCGTTCGGGAGGGCCGAGCTTAATGTTCTATATGTGGTGCCTAACCCAACACGTAAATTGGTCAAAGGTTCGATTTCTATAGAAAATGCTCCTAGATTAATATTGGTGAGTTTGTTGTTTGCCCCTACGGTCAAAATAGAGGAAGATGCGATACTGCGGCCCAATACGTCGTTTGTCGAGGTTAGACTAACCCCTAATTGTTCAATATCCCGTCGATGCCCACCTGAGACGATCAAGCGGCTCTTTTGGTCTAGTAAAAACTTACCCGAAAGTCCATGTTTGAACTTTTTGTCTGAAAAGCCATAGGCGGTATACCCTTCCAAGCGCCAGGTATCATTTTGTCCAAAATAAGTACGCGCACCCATCC
Source organism: uncultured Flavobacteriaceae bacterium (assembly GCA_938017825.1). GTDB lineage: Bacteria > Bacteroidota > Bacteroidia > Flavobacteriales > Flavobacteriaceae > Pelagihabitans. The sequence goes on along the minus strand of CALIJE010000159.1, from coordinate 11,343 downwards.
GTAATCGGGCACCCTCAGCGTCGTTAAACCCAAAAACATCGTAAACCGAACCTAAGTCGATATCCCATTTATCAATTTCTACATATCCTGAACCAAGTATGCTGACCAGATTGTAGTAGGTCTTGAATTTCGGAACCGTTTGCAAGGTATCTATCAATTGGTAAATGCCCTTTTCATCCTTATTTAATTCTTCCAATCTATTACGCTCCCAAAATGTACTATCCTGTTTGGTAGTTTCAGGATCAAAGGGATTGTTCTCTTTTCGATAGAACTCTTTTGGCTTTGGATCATCAAACACGTAGTCATTGTATATTGTTGTGCGTTTGCCATATACTCCTCTGGATTTTTCCTTTTTTTGAAAACTGAAATCGCTCAACAAATAGTCGCGCTTCAACAAAAACACCGAATCGCTGACCACATCGAACTCTTGTTCAATATAAATTTCTTTGACCCAATTGATATTGGCGCTTTTGGTTACTTCCATATTGATTTCCTTCAACGCGTAGGTTGAGTCATTCACCCAAAAGTCACCTTTAAACGTCAACTCGTTTTTCCGCCTAGGATAGTACACAATATTGTAGCACCATTTGTTGTCGATAAACGCACTATCGCGCAAGGCATAATTGTAGGTATCCACTCCTGTTCTTGAAATAGGGCTTGTAAAACTTTTATCAAAAATTTTCAGATAGTTGTCATAGACATCGTAATCCTGATAGAGGTCTTCCACAAAAGCGATAATAGCCTGGTTGTTATCGAAGCCAGAATTCTTATTGCCCAGAACCTTTTCTTTCTCCTCTTTCAGGAGATTGTCCCCATGAACTTCTGAGAACGTTTCATTAAGAAAAATCGGTAGGTATGTCTTTCCGGTGATTCGCGAAGTATCGAGATCCTTAAAAACAAATTCCAAGCCTTTGAAAACCTTGCGCTTCATTAAGGCACTGTCAATGGTATTTAGATCAAATTGAACTTTCTCGTATTTCTCGTATTTATATTGTTTGAACTGGCGCACCCCATTTTGCCGTTTCTTAGCCCATATTTTTCGTAGAATATCTACCGCAGGGTTGTTCTTTTTAGATTGTTTCCCTGAAATGACCACAACTTCCTTAAGGTTCTCGGTCGCCTCCTTCAAGACCACCTTCATGTCGTAATTTACCTTTTGGGTCAGGGTGATTTCTTGATCCTCATAGCCAATAAAACTAATTATAAGGGTCTGATAGGTATCATCAGATTCCATATAAAACCGACCGTCATCATTCGTGATGGTACCCTCATTCGAATCTTTGAAGATTACATTCGCAAAGGCCACAGGCTCGTTGAATTCGTCTATTACAATACCACTTACCTTACTTTGTGCAGTAGCAAAAAAAGTAGCCAAAATCAATAGGGGAAAAAGAAAACTTTTCATTCGAGTCATAACATTCCGTAGCTGATTACGCAAATAGCATACCAAAAAAAACTTCGTCCACTGTTGTAGCGGACGAAGCAAAAATACATTGATAAATAACGTTAGTTACCGATATAACACTTTCTTAACAGCTTTAATAACGTCATCTTTATTGGGTATCCACTCCTCTAACAAGACCGGAGAGTAAGGAGCTGGCGTATCTGCAGTGTTTATGCGCTGTATGGGAGCATCCAAATAATCGAATGCATGCTCCTGCACGTGGTAGGTAATTTCAGTAGAAACATTACCAAATGGCCACGCTTCTTCCAAGACCACTAAGCGGTTGGTTTTCTTTACAGAATTGGTAACGGCATCATAGTCTAAAGGCTTCACGGTTCTTAAATCGATGATCTCACAGCTAATACCCTCTTTCTCAAGTTCATCGGCAGCCTTATCGGCTTCTTTAATAATCTTACCAAACGATACTATGGTAACATCGTTACCCGCGCGACGTACGTCCGCGACCCCTAAAGGTATAGTATACTCTCCTTCGGGCACCTCGCCTTTATCACCATACATTTGTTCTGATTCCATAAAAATTACAGGGTCATCATCACGAATGGCAGACTTTAGGAGTCCTTTCGCATCGGCAGGATTCGAAGGCACTACCACCTTTAGACCTGGACAATTGGCAAACCAACTTTCAAAGGCTTGCGAGTGTGTTGCAGCCAGTTGACCAGCCGAAGCTGTTGGTCCTCTAAAAACAATCGGACAAGGAAACTGCCCGCCTGACATCTGTCTAATTTTAGCGGCATTATTGATGATTTGATCAATACCTACAAGCGAGAAGTTGAAGGTCATGAACTCTATAATCGGTCTGTTTCCCGTCATGGTAGACCCAACTCCAACACCTGCAAATCCTAATTCCGAAATCGGCGTATCAATGACGCGTTTGTCACCAAACTCGTCCAACATTCCTTTTGAAGCTTTATAAGCGCCATTATATTCGGCGACTTCCTCCCCCATTAGATAAACAGATTCATCTCTGCGCATCTCCTCTGACATGGCCTCGGCAATGGCTTGTCTAAATTGTAGTGTCTTCATATTCTTATGACGTATCTTTAGTTAAAAACGCACGCAAAAATAGGAAATTATATGCCAAAAATAGTGTCAATCATTGGCAAAAAAAGTTACAAAATTTATTATGCATGCATAATAAATTCTATTATTTTGCGTATCTTTGCCCAGCAAAATCATAACGACTATAAATACTTAAGCATATGAAGATATTAGTTTGCATTAGCAATGTTCCAGATACTACTTCAAAAATCAATTTTACCGACAACGACACCAAATTCGATACCAACGGGGTACAATTCGTTATTAACCCTAACGATGAATTTGGTTTAACACGTGCCATGTGGTTCAAAGAAAAGCAAGGTGCTTCTGTGCATATTGCTACCGTGGGTGAAGCTTCCGTTGAACCTACCATGAGGAAAGCCTTGGCTATTGGTGCTGACGAAGGAATTCGTATCAATGCCGCTCCTACCGATGGTTATTTTGTTGCCCAACAGCTGGCCGAAGTCGTAAAGAACGGTGGCTATGACCTGGTCATTGCCGGTCGGGAATCTATCGACTATAATGGCGGAATGGTACCAGGAATGTTGGCGACTTTATTGGACATGAACTTTGTGAATACATGTATAAATTTAGAGGTTGATGGTACAAATGCCACTGCAGTGCGTGAAATAGATGGAGGAAAGGAAAAAATCACTACCAGCTTGCCCTTGGTAATTGGGGGTCAAAAAGGTTTGGTTGAAGAGACCGATTTGAGAATCCCGAATATGAGGGGGATCATGATGGCCCGTAAAAAACAATTGAATGTTGTGGAGCCTGTTGATGCAACAAAAGCCACGAACGATACAAAGTTCGATAAGCCTGCACCTAAAGGGGCGGTTAAATTGGCCGGTTCGGTAGATGAATTGGTTGATATGTTACGAAACGAAGCAAAGGTTATATAATTCCCAAATTCAAAAGATAAAAAAGATGTCAGTATTAGTATACACAGAATCAGAAAACGGAAAATTTAAGAAAAATGCCTTTGAAGTAGCTTCTTATGCATATGACGTAGCAACTCAATTGGGCACCACGGTTACTGCGGTTTCGGTAAATGCCAATGATAATGAAAGTTTAGGTACCTACGGTGTATCTAAGGTTTTGAATATTTCCGACGATACGCTAAAAGGGTTCAATGCCAAAGCATATGCAAGTGCAGTTGCTGAGGCAGCGCAAAAAGAAGGAGCTACGGTTGTAATACTTAGTTCGAGCGCCGACACAAAATACTTAGCCCCTATTTTAGCCGCCAAATTAAAGGCTGGCTATGTTCCTAATGTAGTTGCTGCTCCTGAAAGTACCAGCCCTTTTACAGTAAAGAGAACGGCTTTTAGTAATAAAGGTTTTGCGCATACCCAATTAAGTACCGAAAATAAGGTCATTGGAGTTTCCAACAATGCCTATGGAACCATCGAGAATTCGGTTTCCGCGGCTGTTGAGGATTTTGGTCCGTCAATAGGGGATAGTGATTTTAACGTAAAATCCGTTGAAGTGGACAAGGTGGTAGGGAAAGCCACCATTGCCGATGCTGATATTGTAGTATCTGCAGGGCGGGGACTAAAAGGCCCTGAAAATTGGGGAATGGTCGAGGAACTGGCCGATATTTTAGGTGCGGCGACCGCATGCTCGAAGCCCGTTTCGGATTTAGGATGGCGGCCTCATGGTGAGCACGTAGGGCAAACAGGAAAACCTGTTGCAAGCAATCTTTATATTGCCATCGGCATTTCGGGAGCTATACAGCATTTGGCGGGTGTTAGCTCTTCGAAGACAAAAGTGGTCATCAATACAGACCCTGAGGCACCGTTTTTCAAGGCCGCTGATTATGGTATTGTCGGAGATGCCTTCGAAGTGGTACCTCAACTCATTGAAAAATTAAAGGAAATAAAGGCTCAGAACGCTTAAATTTTGTTAATTTGTGCCCTGAAAACTTAGGTGAAAGGGCTGTTTAAATAATTGGTATGCCCACTATTTAAACAGCCCTTTTTTAGTTCGAATGTCTATGAGCTTAGTACGATTAAAAATAAAGGGAATTTCATACAGCCAAACCCAAAACGGGGCGTATGCTCTTATTTTAAATGAAGTTGAAGGTGATCGAAAACTCCCAATCGTCATTGGGGCCTTTGAGGCACAATCGATTGCGATTGCCTTGGAAAAAGAGATCAAACCTCCCCGACCACTAACCCATGACCTTTTTAAGAATTTTGCGGACCGCTTTCAAATTGTGGTCAAACAAGTGATTATTCATAAGTTGGTCGACGGTGTTTTTTATTCAAGCATCATTTGTGAGCGCGATAAAATCGAAGAGATCATCGACGCACGTACTAGCGACGCAATTGCCTTGGCCTTGCGTTTCAATGCGCCTATTTTTACGTATAAGACCATTTTGGACAAGGCCGGTATCTTCCTTAAATTTTCTTCGAAGGATAAGGACAGTGATGAAACCGATGATAGCATTATGGTCGATGAAATCCTCCAGGAAGGTGAAACCGTAGAGATAGAATCCGGCGCCAGCGACGGTTATCAAGAATTGACTATAGACGAACTCAACAAAGAGTTAGACAAGGCGGTGGCCAACGAGGACTATGAAAAAGCCGCCAAGCTTCGAGACGAAATTTCAAAGCGCAATTAACCTTCAACAAGCAACATATGAAAGGCAAATTTTGGATGCTCTTGCTTGTTTTTTCAAGTTCCTTTTTTTGTAATGCCCAAGACCATGTTATTATAGACAGTCTTGATCTTACGACCGCTCAAAATTCAATTCCGAATACGGATTATATACTCGCTAAGCCCTGGCAACTCGACAAAAATACGTTGTATGAGGATTTGGTTGTTTATCCTGATAGCATTTCAGCACAAAACCCTGTTGATAAAGGCGCGGAACATCTTTCCCTGCATGATGACGGATCTTATGAGGCACTTCTAAATGGGGTGTTTACAAGCGGCTATTGGCTGAAAAACGAGAATCTTATTCTTTTAAAGCAAAAAGTCCCTATTGTCGTTGATGTTTACTATCAAATGACATCCTTAAATGAATCAAAGTTAGAACTGAGGAATGGTAATGTGGTTCTTGAGTTGTTATCAAATAAGCACCCTAGCTATGTTGCATTAGATAAGCAAGAGGGGGTAATAATAGACAATCAAGGATTTACATGGACTACCCTATTTAGAGGTCTGTTAGGGATGTTCTTCTTAATTCTGATTGCAGTATTATTCAGTAGTAATCGAGGCGCAATTAATTGGAAAACCGTTGGACTAGGCCTAGCACTGCAAATTATTATTGCTATTGGGGTATTGAAGGTGCCATTTGTTCAAGTACTATTTGAAGGGATTGGTAAAGTTTTTGTCAGTATTCTAGATTATACCCGAGCTGGAAGCGAATTTCTGTTTTCAGGAATCATAGATGTGAATTCCTATGGTTTTATTTTTGCTTTTCAGGTATTGCCAACTATCCTATTTTTTTCCGCACTTACTTCATTACTGTTCTATTTGGGTATCATTCAGAAAATCGTAAAAGGTTTGGCCTGGCTGTTATCAAAGGCCCTTGGAATTTCAGGAGCAGAAAGTCTATCCGTTGCCGGAAATATTTTCTTGGGACAAACGGAAGCGCCTTTATTAATTAAGGCGTATCTAGAGAAAATGACCAGATCTGAAATCCTATTGGTTATGGTAGGGGGAATGGCTACCGTAGCAGGAGCGGTTCTTGCGGCCTATATTGGGTTTTTGGGCGGGGATAATCCTGCCTTGCGACTGCAGTTTGCAAAACACTTACTGGCAGCTTCGGTTATGGCAGCCCCTGGAGCAATTATAATCTCTAAAATTCTCTGCCCACAAACTGAGACTGTAAATACTGATGTTCATGTATCTTCTGAGAAAATAGGTTCCAATATTCTTGATGCTATTGCGAATGGCACCACCGAAGGTTTAAAATTGGCGGTCAATGTTGGAGGCATGCTCCTTGTATTCGTTGCATTTATCGCAATGTTCAACGGCATATTTGGATGGTTCGGAGACCTTACAAGTTTGAACGATTGGGTTGCTGCCAATTCATCGTACGACAAGCTATCCCTTGAGGCAATCTTAGGAACTATTTTTGCCCCAATAATGTGGCTCATTGGGGTTGCCAAGGAAGATATAATGCTCATGGGACAACTATTGGGTGTTAAGTTGGCGGCTAGTGAGTTTATAGGATATATTCAACTAGCCGAGCTTAAAAATGTATCCAACGCAGCTCACCTTACCTATAACAAGTCTGTTATTATGGCTACCTATATGTTATGCGGATTCGCAAACTTTGCGTCTATCGGAATACAAATTGGTGGAATCGGGTCTTTGGCACCGGGCCAACGCAAAACCCTTTCAGAATTTGGAATGAAAGCAGTCTTGGGAGGTTCTTTGGCATCCTTACTTTCCGCGACCATCGCGGGTATGATTTTAGGCTAAAATCGTTGATAAAATATAATAACTCCACCTTGAAGCTTCTTTTACATTAGGCATATACCGTTTACCTTTATCACGTAATGAAACTATATCACGACTTACTCAAACACGTTCTCGAAACGGGAAATCAAAAAGGAGATCGCACAGGAACCGGTACGCTAAGCGTATTCGGACATCAAATGCGATTCGACCTAAGCGAGGGCTTTCCCATGGTAACCACCAAGAAACTCCATTTGAAATCCATTATTTATGAACTGTTATGGTTTTTAAAGGGAGACACCAATATTGGTTACCTTCAAGAAAATGGTGTACGCATATGGAACGAATGGGCCGATGAGCATGGGGATTTAGGGCCAGTGTACGGACACCAGTGGCGTAATTGGAACAACGATGAGATCGATCAAATCAAAGAAGTTATCGAGTCCCTCAAGAATAATCCAAACAGCCGACGTATGTTGGTATCTGCGTGGAACCCCAGTGTGCTCCCCGATACCTCAAAATCGTTTTCGGAAAACGTTGCCAATGGCAAAGCCGCACTCCCACCCTGCCATGCATTCTTTCAATTTTATGTTGCCGATGGAAAACTCTCCTGTCAACTGTATCAGCGAAGTGCCGATATCTTTTTGGGGGTGCCCTTTAATATTGCTTCCTATGCCTTGTTCACTATGATGATGGCCCAGGTCTGTGGCTATGAGGCCGGTGATTTTATTCATACGTTTGGAGATGCCCATATCTATACGAATCATATGGAGCAGGTAGAACTGCAACTGAGCCGAGAACCGCGACCTTTGCCTAAAATGGTTCTGAATCCGGAAGTACAGGACATTTTTGATTTCAAATTTGAAGACTTCAACTTGGTAGACTATAATCCGCATCCGCACATAAAGGGCATCGTTGCTGTATAATATTTCTATATGAAAATTTATCTTTCCATTATTGTCTCTCTTTTTGTGCTCTTTGGTTTTTCTCAAGAAAAAAGAAAAAACCATTCTGTCTATATCGGTTGTAAAGACGATGTAAACAAGGAAGAATGCTTTTATAAACAGTTACAACAAAAGATTCTTGAAAGCTATGACGAAAAAGCCATACAACTCATAGCTGAACAATCGACTAGGGATACAGTAAGCATAATGAGTAATTTAGCTGTTGGAAACAGCGGCAAATTAGACCTTCTCAATTCCAACATCTCTTCCCCAGACGATTACATAGATGCATTAAACGATGGTATTCTAAAAGATCTTGATGATTTCATTGTTCAAATAGATGAAAAGGGTAATCCACTTTCTGAAATGCTGCACACTAAACTATTTTTCGAACTAGATCGCGGTACTGATTCCCCGAGCCTAAAGCCACTTCCTTTCGGGAACAAGTATTCTACAGAAGATATCGGTTTTGAAGTCGTTGATGAAGTTCCTATTTATCCCGGATGTGAAGGAAGACCTATAGAGACTCTAAGACGATGCTTTAATGAGAAGATGCTACAACATATTCAGGAGAATTTTCGATATCCAAAAAAGGCACGACGCAAAAATATTACTGGTAGGGTAAATATATTTTTTCTGGTGGATAAGAAAGGTAAGGTAAACCACATCCGAACCTTTGGCGCAGACCCCATATTAATGAACGAGGCCCGCAGAATAATTAGCCTTCTCCCTCAAATGACTCCTGGAAAGGTAAAGGGGAAATTGGTCAGGGTTCCGTTCGCGATTCCCTTGACCTTTAAGATTTAGAATTACAAAAAAAGCCGAAGTGCATTTCACACTTCGGCCTTAAGATTTTTGAAGAGTTATACATTACAACTCCAATACACTGTTTTCAGACCCTGCATAATCGTTCCATTGAAAACGATCGGCCTGCGCCTCTGTTACATAAGCACCATCGACCAAGTACTTAAATTCATAAGCATTTTCTTTTGGCAAATCAAAAGTTCCCTTGAAGGTTCCGTTCTTTAGTTTTTTTAAAGTACTCCCTTTTGGGTTCCAGTTGTTGAAATCGCCTACAACGGCAACTTTTTTAGCTTCCTCTGCTGGGACTGTAAAGGTTACCTTACATACCGGTTTTGTTTTTAAATACTGTTTTGCTATCGCCATGATATTCAATTTTAGGGATTAATGTGCAAAATTAGCGCATTAACGTACTGATAAACAATGCCTCCGTTCACTTTTATCATTTTGATAAACTTGTGCTAACAATAACATTAGAACGGCAAAAAACAAGGGCCCTAATTTAGAAGAAAGCAATTCTTACAAAGCGGTTTTTAGGATATCCACAATGTTATCAATGTCACTTTCGGTGTTATAAAAGTGAAATCCTAACCGTATGCCGTCACCTCGTTGGGCACAGATTACATCATTCTCGTTCAAATGGCGAAACAATGCATCATCGCCCTTGATATTGAATATGGTACTATGTTCCTTACGGTTCGAAACCATTTTGGGCAGCAATCCCAAAGCCGTGAACTCGTTTTTTGCTTTTTCAGATAACATCTTATTCTGCTCGTCTATACCTTCTTTTCCAATTTCAGACATATATTCCATGGAAAATTTCATGCTGCCAATATTCAAACTCGATAAATGTCCCGGTTCAAAACGCCGAGCAAAACGTATGTTATCCTTTTTTTCGGGGATTGCATTTGCGGCATTAAAACCGGTTGTACGCAATTTGCAGCGTTCTTCGACCTGATCCTTGAACAACATAAAGCCATTACCGTAGCCAGAGAGCAACCATTTATAAGCGCTAGCTCCCAGGACATCCACTCCTGAAGATTCAAAATCAAAATTGGTGGTTCCGCAAAACTGGGTGCCATCAGCAATGATCAAGAGTTGGGGGTGTTCCTTTTTTAATTCCTTTAAAAAATCAAGATCTATTTTAATTCCGTTTTGCCATTGTACAATACTCAACGCGAGAATTTCGATTCCGTTTTTTACTATGGCACTACGAATACTATCCTCTAAATTTTCATCGATTTGGGCATAGAAAATCGAAAAACCTCTCGACGCGAAGGGCCAATCTACCGAGGGGTAATCATTTTCCAAAAGAAGTACCTTCTGCCTCTTGTCCAATCCTTCCAAAAGCATATTAAGTCCGGTAGAAAAGTTATTCAGCAAGGCCACATTTTCTCGCTTACAGCCCATAAAACTGGCCACCGTTGCACGCGCCTCTGAAATAATCTGCAGTGTGGTATCGCGCATACCGCTTGCCTTCAATAAAAAATCCAAATCATGTTCTTGTCGCCATTCGAGCAGGTCATCGTACAAAGGACCGTAAACCGGGGTATTTGCGTATAGGTATTGTCGGAGAATCGGAAACTGACTACGGACTTTTTCCATAAAGTAGAGTTTGGTGTTTTGCAGTATCTTTGATGACTAAAGGTACTTACTTTAGATGAGTTCAAGGCATTTCATAAATCAGAAAAAAGGGCAATTGGGAATTCAGAAATCAAACAATGCAGCCACCCTTTGTATGATTGCCGCAGCTGATGAAAACAATGCATTGGGAAAGGACAATGATTTACTCTGGCATCTTCCAAACGACTTTAAGCGCTTTAAAAAATTAACGACCGGGCATAAGATCATCATGGGGCGTAAAACCTTTGAGAGTTTTCCAAAACCTTTGCCCAAACGTTTTCATATTATCATAACAAGAGATAAGAACTATAGTGTTGCCTTCGATAACTGTTTGGTCGTGCATTCGCTAGAGGAGGCTCTTGAGATAGTACAAAATGATACACTTGCCTTTATTATCGGCGGTGGTGAAATCTACAAATTGGCACTGCCTTTTGCACATACGATCGAATTGACACGAGTGCACACGGCCTTTGACAATGCGGATACCTTTTTTCCGGAAATCGATACTTCAAGATGGAAACTCTATTCAGAAGAACATCACCCGGCAGATGAAAGACATAAATATTCCTTTACTTTCTTAAGTTATTCCAGAAGGTAATTTTTAAGATGTAGCGCGCTAAAAATCACGAAAGGATAGTATACTCGTTTCAACATCCTGAAGAAATTTCTCCAAAATAGGGACCCTCGCATTCGTATGGAAAATACTTTTTCCTTTGCTAGAAACGTTCGTGCCAATGCCTTTTTTTTCTAGAACAGCCTTGGTCTGTCGCGCGACAGCTTCCCCAGAATCAATGATCTTCACATGTGCAGGTAATAATTCCTTTAAAACCGGTATTAAATATGGATAGTGCGTACATCCCAATACCAAATAATCGATTCCCGCTTTCAGCATCGGTTCCAAATAGTTTTGAAGCAAGGTTCTCATTTCCGCTGAATCAACCATGCCAGATTCGATAAGCGGAACCAGACCCGTACCTTCTTGTTCAACGATTTCAATACCATTGGCATGGTTCTCAGCAGTGCTATGGAACAGGCTACTGGAAAGTGTTCCTCTCGTGGCCA
>CALIJE010000158.1 GCA_938017825.1 uncultured Flavobacteriaceae bacterium | reverse complement strand
CGAATTGAAGTACAATCAGCCGGAGCCGGAAATTTCCAAAAATGGGTGCGCAATTAATCAATTTCAAAATCCTTCTCAATATAAAAAACAAGATGATGAAAACAAGAACCATAGTTACCCTAATAGCATTCCTTTTAATGGGAACATCTATAAATGCCCAATTCTGGAAAAAAGTGAAGGATCGGGCCAAAGAAGCGGCCGAAGAAACTGTGCTCAACAAAACAGCAGAAAAGGCAGCTGAAAAAACCGACAAGACCATGGAGAAAATATTCGACATGGACTTCGGTAAGAACCAATCAAAAATAGACCCTGCCATTCTGCAGAATACCTACGAATATAATTGGAAGTATACCCTTCAGATGCAACATAAAAAAGGGAATATGAATATGAGTTACTACCTACGTGACGGGGCTACCGATTTCGGCAATAAGCTCGAAATGGATGATACAACCCAAGCAATGGACGGGATGTTCATGATTATGGACCAAGCCGCAGGCGTAACAGCGATCTTAATGGAACGTAATGGCAAAAAGTTTGGCCAGGTAATGGGCTCTCCTTTAGATGACATTATTGATTTGCAAGAGCAAGAAGAGGAAAATCAAATTGATGATTACGAATTCAAAGAAATAGGCACCAAAGAAATCTTGGGCTATAAATGTCAAGGGTTTCAAATGGAAAATGAAGACGTACTCATGACTATGTACCTCGCCTTTGATACCCCTGTGAGTTTTAATCAGATCTATGCAGGACAAAATAGCCAAAGACTCCCTAAAGGTTTTGACCCCAAATGGTTAGACAAAATCGGAGATAATAGTTTGATGATGGAATTGAATATGGTGAACAAAAACAAGGCGAAACAAAATGTAAAAATGACTTGTGTGGCCCTTGAAGAGGAATCGATATACATTAATATGTCGGAATACGAATTTCCACAGCTACAGATGCAGGAACAAATAGAAGATTAATTAAAAAAAATGAAATCATGAAAAAAATCATAACACTCATTGCTATTGTATGTAGCATTAGCCTCATTCAGGCTCAAGTAAAAAACACATCAAATTCCCTCCAAAATAGTATTCCCGTTGTAACGAACGTAGATCTAAAAAAAACATCACAACTGCTCGCTTCAAATCTAAGGGCCAAGACAACCGTACAACTTAAAAAGTTTTACAAGGCCAACGACGGGTCCTACATTTATGTAAGGCAGATTAACAATATGGTTTATGCCTTGGCCGAACGTTTTGACAACCGTTTTGTGTCTGTTTTAGTGGGTAAAATTGAAAATGGGCAGCTAAAACTTGATTACTACTATATCCCAAAAGGCAAAGCAAAAGGGCATGGGCAACTTACATTTAAGATTTCGTCTGGAGGTCAAAAACTGACCCGTTCAGATAAGAATAATAACGTTGTCTTCAATTTTAATGAAATGACCGATTTGGGGAAGTTGCCCACCAAATTACCTGCTCGACATAGAGCCTGGTATCGCGGAAATACCCTTGATAATCTGACAGGCCGATGGGGTGCTGAAAATGTCGGCGTTACTCATTTCTTAGACCTCGATGGAAAGATTATTGGCTTTTCAAGAGGCAGAAGAAGCACCCACACACGACCTCAGTATGCCTCTATTTTTATAGGAGAAAGAAAAAATCAAAGAATAGATGGGAATTACGTAGATCTTCCTTTAGGACATACGTACGGCGGCGGAGAAACAGGTTTCAAAATAGTTGGGCCTCATTTCTTACGCGTTGATAAAAATTATTTTCCTGGAGTAGATCATGAACGAAAACTAGATGACATTCACGAAATTATCAAATAACTGAAACCAAGATATTTTTAACACTAAGTTTATGAAAACCTTAAAAAATAACACCAAAAAAAGCATCGATAGGAACTCGATAATCAAAAGTACTTTACTATTGATTCTAACCCTCTGTATGATGCACTCAAATGCACAGTCAGATCCAAAATTATGTCTTACAGATGATTTTGAGGTGATACCAGAGTCGCTGCCTAATGCCTATGTCATTGCGCCAAAAGTTATTTGGCCTATTGGGTCAAAAATTACCGTTTCATTTTTAGATACACCTTCGACTAAAGTACGATCAAGAATCAAAAAATATGCCCAGGAATGGGAGAGTTATGCCAATATAGATTTTGAATTTATTTCTGGAAAAAACGGAGACATTAGAATTGGGCTAAAGAAAGGAGGCTCTTGGTCAAAGATTGGAATCCTAGCCAAAAAAGTAGACAAAAGTAAAAAAACGATGAATTTTGGTTGGTTTAATGACGGTACCTCTGAGCAAGAACTAAGAAGAACTACACTACATGAATTTGGCCATGCGCTTGGTTTAAAGCACGAACACCAATCACCTGCCGCAGGTATTTGTTGGGACTGGCCAAAAGTGATTGCTGCATATGGGACAGGAGCTAACGGATGGTCTGAAAAGAGAACCCGTGGTAATTTGGAAAGATTATCAAATGAAAAAGTGGGGAATTATAGTGCTTTTGACCCAAAATCTATTATGATATATTCTATTTCAAACGCCCTAACTACTTGTGATTTTGAAGTAAAAAGCACTAATGTTCTAAGCGCTGTTGATATGCAAGGAATAGCCAATTTATACCCAAAAGGAAAATCAAGAAGTATCGTTGGAAAGCTCTCAAACCAATATAAATGGACATCAGGATGGGACAATGTTGAAACTTTTGAAAGTAGAGGCAAGACATTTTTATTCTTGTTAAAATCAAAGACAGGCGATGTACATATCAATAAACTTCAAAATGGTGCCGTAGGGTCTAAAGTGTATGATAAAAAATGGACTGCAGGCTGGACAACTGCGCGCATCTTCAAAATTAGTCTTCAGAACTATCTATTTCTTCTAAAGAAAACGACGGGCGATGTTAAGATATTTAAACTAAATGACAACGGTACCGTTGGTTCTAAGGTTTTTGAAAAGAAATGGTCAACAGGGTGGACAAATGCTCTATTCTACAAACAAGGGAGTGGATTTCCAAATCTTCTTTTAATAAAAAAAGGTACAGGAGATGTGCATATTCATAAGATGAATCGAAATGGCACCGTGGGTACAAAAACCTTTGATAAAAAATGGACCTCAGGCTGGTCAGTAGTCGAAACCTTTGTCGTCAATTACAACACACATCTATTTTTATATAAACCAGGAACTGGGGATGTTCACATCAACAAATTGAATGCTAATGGAACTGTAGGGACAAAAGTATTCGACAAAAAATGGACATCCGGGTGGACAAGTGCTTCTTTTTACGCCAAAAATAATCAACAGCATTTGATGTTACTCGATGCCAAAAACGGACGTATGAAACAATCATATGTTACCGCTGGTGGCACCGTAGGGGATGAAATAGCCGATGAGAAGTGGACCTCAGGGTGGACAGCCAACAATTTCTACCGATCAGGTATAAATTCCTATATGTTACTCCTAAAAGAAAAAGACGGACAAGTCAAAACATTTGCCTTAAAATAGATCATCATGAAAAAAACAATAAGAATAGTAATGCTCATCATATCAAGTTCCATTTTGTTTTCTTGTCAAGGAGAAGCAAAGGAAAAGCTCAATATGGCAAAGGAAGGCGTGTCTAATGCCACTACACTTGTAAAGGAGGCTCAAAAAGTAGAGGAAAGAATGGAGAAATTAAAAAACACCACCCCAATGACAAATGAACAATTAAAGGCATGGCTACCCAAAACCTTGAGCAACTTTGAACGAACCGGATTCAAAATAGGGCAAGCAGGCATGTACCAAGTCAATTCGGTCTCAGGCACCTATAAGCCAAAAGACGGTAAACAAAAATTCAATGTGATGGTAATTGACGGAGCCGGGCCAACGGGAAGCATGATGGCAGCTGGTTATGGTATGTTTGGTCAAATAGAAATGGAGTCAGAAGACGAGTACAAACACCAAAAAACAGTTACTGTCGACGGAATTAAGGCCCAACAGACTTATAAGAAAAAAGTGAACAACACCCAATTGCTTTTCGCCTTTCAGGAACGTTTCTTAATTACCATCAATGCAACGGATATGAATGTCGAGGAAACTTGGAACATGACCAGAAAACTCGATTTACAAGATCTGGTCGATATGACCGAGTAATCTTAACAAAAACTAATAATTCATGGAAACATATTCAGACAAGAACGAGGCCCATATTCAAAAGGCACATGAAGAAACGAGGAAGATTGCGATTATTGCCTATTTGACCATTATTGGCTTAGTTATCGCATTTATCATGAACAATGATAAGAAGGCCCCTTTTGCCAGCTATCATATCCGTCAGTCTTTTGGTTTGGCAATTTGCGGTTTAACATTTGGAATGATCGGAATAATTCCCATCCTAGGATGGATACTTAGCTTCGTCGGAATCTTTTTACTATGCTTTATGTGGATCAAAGGTCTACTAAACGCTATAAAAGAAAAAGAAAAGCCAGTTCCATTCTTAGGCAAGAAATTCGAGGAATGGTTTAAAGGCGTTTGATTCGACGCAATTAATACAAAATTTCAAGCCAATCTTACAGTTCTGTGAGATTGGCTTTTTTGGTAGTGTATATTTGGCAACAGATTGACCAACGTTATTCCAAAATCCCTCTCCCTCTCCCCTTGTTCAAGTGAATTTATCAGCCTGAATTGTTACTATTCATGTTAACCATTCATTTTTGAGCGCATTAAGAAGAAAGGATCCACAAAATCAGGAGCTTTTATATAAAGAAAGAACATTGAACATAACCTTAATACTAAGACCCTTATTATGAAAACATCACTATTTATCATCAGCGCCCTCTTATTGAACACAACACTTTTAATTGCGGAACCCTTGGCAAATGTTGTAAAAGACATCAATCTATTCATACTGCTAGGAATAGAGGCGGCCTTGCTTGTGGGGTATTTCACCAATAAATGGTTAAAAGACCTTAATAAGGCATGCACCATAGACTTTGGGTATCTCAACATCTTCGTAGTCAATTCAAAATAATGGTAATCTAAAAATCATCTGGCATGGTTACAGCAGTTCAAAAGAAAAGGAATCAAAGTGTAGGTATAGCATTATTAAAACGGTTCATAGAGAACGAGCAGTTATCCACCACAAATTTTTATCAGCTAGACGAATTGTTGGCCATTACTGGTTACGAGTACCGTATGGGAAGAGTAACCAAAGAGGAAATTTCAGAGGTCAACGCCTGTTTCGGAACGCAATTTTTAGAACGAACCTTACATGGTCGAGGATTCTTAAAACCTAATGGTTACCCTGGGGACTATCTTTTTTTAGATCGCATATATACCAACCATATTTCTGAAAACCCAGTGTACGGCATTTGGGATCAATACGTTCAGCAAAACGGTGCTCCTGATGCAGTTCGTAACCGTAAAGAGTACTTTAAACATCTTGTAAAAGCTAAAGCTAAATCTAGTGCCTCGCTTAAATTACTAAACATTGTTAGTGGATCTGGCAGGGAATTGGCCGAATTATACAGAGTAACCCCGGCTAATAAAATACGAACCACCTGTGTAGAAATAGATAAAGAAGCCATCGCATTTTCAAAGGCACTGAACAAAGAATACCTAGAGTGCATTGAATATGTCAACTCAAATGTTTTTAGGTACCAAACAGAGGACAAATTTGACTTCATTTGGTCAGCGGGCTTATTTGACTACCTCAACGATAAGGCCTTTGTAAAGCTACTAACGCGGTTCAAAACCTGGCAAAAAAGAGGCGGGGAGATAGTAATTGGGAACTATAATGAAAACCATAACCCTAGCAAGGATTACATGGAAATTTTGGGCGATTGGCACCTTATTCATAGAACCAAGGCACAATTACTTCAGTTAGCACGCGATGCAGGTTTTAAAGAGCATGAAATCTATGTAAGTAGAATGCCCGATAACATTATCCTTTATTTGCATATAAAGTCTTCCTGAGATAAAAGGATCATTGTTCTTGGCATACCTTGGATTTCTATCTTCACAAACATCAAAAGCAAAGATTAAAACTGTTTCATAAGTTGTAATTATCTTATCTTGTTATGTGCGACCAATCAAAAAAATAAAAGAACTATTGCGAATATTGGGCTTGTTCTTGCCTTTTCTTTCTGTCGTTTCAGTCTATCCACAATCTCAAATTACATTCAGACAATTATCGGTAAAGGATGGTTTATCTCAAAACAGTACCGTTTCAATAACCCAAGATAGTATTGGTTACCTGTGGATGGCTACACAAGACGGTCTGAATAAATACGATGGTCGTCAATTTGAAATATTGCCGCACGCATTTGTCGATATCACTAAACCCAATTATAGTAATCTTGGGAAGGTTTACACCGACCGAAGGGGTGAAGTTTGGATTATCCCGCAAGACAAAATACCCCAAAAACTAAATCGAAATACCGGAAAATTTGAGCCGCTCACCACAATTAGCGATGTTAGTGTAATTTTTCAGGACGAAAAATTCAATATCTGGTTTGGGACCTACGCAAGCGGGTTGTTCGTTTTGGTGCCAAATGAAAAAAAACCATCCCAAACAATTACCCCCAAAGATATAGATGGCACAGTTTATAACATATCGCAAGATCCCTCGGGCAAGCTGCTCTTGGCAAAAGATGACGGAATTCTTCAATTTGAAATTGCAAAACAAAAGTTGACCTATACGGTTCCAAAAACAATTTACGGCGATACGATTGCGGCAAATTTTAGCGACATCACGTTTGATCAACACGGCACACAATGGGCCTCAACATTTGGTGATGGACTATATTTTAAAGAGGAAGATGAAAAAGCATATCAAAGAATCAACGATTTCGGTTTTACGTATCCGCTGCCTTCCGACTTGAACATTACCGATCTTCATTTTGATAAAAAATCGCGTTTATGGATCGCTACTTATGGTCGTGGGCTTTACATGCTCAATTTTAGGCAGAAAAAAATATTCCATTTCGATGTTGAGGAAAATAACCCCAGGGCATTACATTATAGTGATGTGCTTTGCATTTATGAAGACTATTCTGGAACAATGTGGTTTGGAACCGATGGGGCAGGTATAAGTTACTACGATGAATATCTTGAAAAATTCAACTCGCTTACCAACTACCAAACTCCTGAGAATATAAATATAGATGTGGTTCGTGCCCTTACTGTTGATCAGAACAATGCAGTATGGATAGGCACCTCTGGTAAGGGACTTACACGTTTTGAACCTGCAAGCAACAGCTGGCAAGCCTTTAAGTCAGATGATATTGCTCTAAACAAAATCCAATCGGATAGGATTATGAGCTTACTGGTCGACTCCAAAAATAACTTATGGATTGGCAGTCAAGGGGCGGGATTGAGCATTTTGGATACAAAAGGGCAGTTCATACATTATAAAGACGACACCAAAGTTCCCTTATCCGCAGAGACGATCTGGGATATTTATGCCGATGACGAAGATCGCTTTTGGTTGGCAACCCAAGAGGAGGGCTTGATACAATTCGACGCCCAAAAAGGGGAGCTCAAAAAATACAAAAAACAAGGTGACAAAGGGCCACCGGGCAACAATATCCGAGTGCTTACAAAAGGCAAAAACGGTCTGCTTTGGTTGGGAACAGAGGAAGACGGCATTGCCTCTTTTGACCGCAATTCGGAAAGCTTTACTTGGTACAAACAGTTGGCCGATAGCAGTAACTCTCTTTCAAGCAACAATATTAAATCGCTCTATGAAGATGTAAACGGAGTTCTTTGGATAGGTACCAATGGTGGTGGTCTAAATGCCTTCGACATTGAAAACAACCTGTTTCATTACTTTACCGTAGAAGACGGACTCTCGAACAATGTTATTTACGGTATATTGGCTGACGAGGATCAAAACCTTTGGTTGAGCTCCAATAAGGGGATAACGAAGTTTACACCTGGCGAAACCTTGGGACAAAAACCGCAAATTGTAAATTATGCAAATTATGATGGGCTAGCTACTGAATTCAACACTGGAGCCTACTTTAAAGACAAAACTGGAAATCTGTACTTTGGAGGACTCGAAGGATTTTATTGGTTTAGACCCGATCAGCTCAAAGAGAATAACGAACTGCCAAAGACCACAATAACAAATTTGGAAGTTTTTGACGAGTCGCGTCCTCTGGTCACTAATCTTGATTTAGACCATAGCGAAAATACCCTGACCTTTACCTTTTCGAGTCTTCAATTCTCGCTTCCAGAAAAAAACCAATACCAATATCGCCTATTGAATTATGACAAAGAATGGGTACAGGCCGGCAATACGAACTTTGCACGCTATTCCCAATTACCTCCAGGGGATTATGATTTTCAAGTGAAATCGAGCAATTATGACGGCGTTTGGAACGAAACTCCTGTGAACTATCCATTTTCGATACGGGCACCATGGTATCTTACGACTTTAGCAAAAAGCATTTACTTTTTACTATTTATAGCAGGGATATATGGTATTTACAGTTATTTGAAATGGCGATTGCAAATGCGCCTTAACCTTCGGTTACAGCAAGAGGAAGCCGCTCGTTTAAAACGATTGAACGACTTTAAGTCAAAATTATATACCGATGTCTCCCACGAATTTAGAACTCCTTTGACCCTTATTTCAGGCCCAATTGATGCTAAGTTAAGTGAAGGCTCACTTTCTGATAGCGATTTTGCAAATTTTTCTATGCTCAAACGAAATACTAACCGTCTCATT
>CALIJE010000157.1 GCA_938017825.1 uncultured Flavobacteriaceae bacterium | reverse complement strand
CGCCGTTGCCTTGGTCGGTTACTTGGGTATCTTCTTTCCCATCCTCAACACTTCACCATTGCTGGCCATTATCACCGGACTGGCATTTATTTGGTTGTTCTCCTGGATCAATTCAAAACCTTTGAAACTAGTGGCCAAAGTACAGATCATCACATCAATTCTCAAAGTAGTGCCTATAGTGGCTATTGCCATATTTGGCTTGTTCTATATTGACTGGAGCCACTTCGTTCCGCTTAACTTGAGCGGGGATACTACCTTTGGTGCGATAACGGCTACCGCGACACTCACCTTATTTGCGTTCTTAGGAATGGAAAGTGCAGGCATTATCAGCAATGAAACCAAAGATGCCCAAAGCACTGTTAATAAAGCAACGCTACGGGGAACATTGATTACAGTGGTCGTCTATATCGGAAGTTCGCTGGCGATAATGGGGATTATTCCGCCGAACGTGCTGCAAAATTCCAGTGCGCCGTTTGCCGATGCCGCCTTCGAATTTTGGGGGCCAGCCGCACGCTATGTGGTGGCTGCCTGTGCCGTAATTGCTACTATGGGAGCACTCAACGGTTGGATTCTGCTACAAGGGCGGATACCAATGGCGGCGGCCGACGATGGCTTGTTCCCAAAGATTTTCGGAAAACGCAACGTACATCGATCCCCTATTACCGGAATCGTAATTTCGAGTATCCTTGCCTCGGCCCTAATGATGTTGAACTATTCGAAAAGCTTGGTCGATACCTTTACATTTATGATTACTTTGTCTACTCTTTCGTGTCTTGTGCCTTATCTGTTCTCAACTGGTAGTTTGGCCATATTGATATACAGAGGCGGAGAAAAACGGATTACGTCTTTAGTGTGGGTGGCCCTGCTTGCTTTTATTTTTTGTATTTGGATTATTATCGGTTGCGGGTATGAGGTCGTTTTCTATGGTTTTATATTGCTTATGATTAGTATCCCCTTTTATGTATTTTTAAAGAGAAAAAAAGAGGAAGCATGAATCGGTTCAAAATTGACAGGGACATCAGCCAGGCAGAAACCCTACCAGCCTCATTTTACAGAGATCAGACGGTTTTCGCACAAATGAAAGAAGACATCTTTGCGCGGTCTTGGCAGTTTATTGGCGATAGTGGATCATTGGTACCATTAGATAATTTTGTGCACCCCTTTTTCTTTTTGGAAAACTATTTGCATGAACCAATGGCCTTGATCCGAGACCAGAACGGTGAAATACGCTGTACCAGTAATGTATGTACACACAGAGGAAATCTTGTGGCCCATAACCCCGGTACGGTAAAGGGCCTTACATGCATGTATCATGGTCGCCGATGGGATTTAAAAGGAAAATTCAAATCCATGCCCGAGTTTCAGGATGCCAAAAATTTTCCTAGACCCTGTGATGATCTGCATCAGTTTAAGCTAGAGGAATGGGGTCCCTTTTTATTTACGGCCCTAGATCCAGAAGTCGATTTTTCGATCATCAGGGCATTTCTCGATACCTATGTGGGCTTCTTGCCCCTACAAGAGTTCAAATACGATTCCATTAGCTCCAAAGACTATTTGGTAAATTGCCATTGGTCTTTATATTGTGATAATTATTTAGAGGGATTTCATATTCCGTTTGTTCATCCTGATTTGAATGCAGTGCTCGATTATGGCAGCTATGCAACAGAATTGTTCGACTATGGCACCTTGCAAATCGGTTATGCCAATGGGGCCGATGAGACCTTTGACCTACCGAAGGAGCATTTACTTTATGGTAAAAACGTAGCAGCCTTCTATTTTTGGATCTTTCCTAACATTATGTTGAATTTCTATCCTTGGGGGCTGTCGGTGAATGTGGTTAAACCCATTTCATCTAATAAGACCAAAGTATCGTTTATGACTTATTTGCATGGTGAGAACAAGTTTGAAGGAGCAGCTAGCAAGTTGATGGATAAGGTGGAGCGAGAAGATGAATACGTAGTGGAAGGGGTACATCAAGGCTTGCATTCGCGGGTCTATAAATCGGGTCGCTTTTCTCCTACCCGTGAGCAAGGAGTGCATCATTTTCAACGTATGTTGGCTGATCGATTGTAATCAAAAAGTATATTGATAGCACCACGGCGGTAACCCGTTCTACACTACGGATTTGTGAACTTGCATGTACAGAACGAATTCGGGGCTTTATCTTTCCGATCTACCTTTTGGTCCAGCCTTTTTATCGTTCTAAAATAGAAAAAGCCCAATTTCAAAATGAAATTGAGCTTTACTTTTTGCGGAGGAAGAGGGACTCTTTTGAATTGGACAATTCAACTGTTTTTAGGGCATTTCAGAGAGTGAAAACTTAGGTGACACCGAAAGGGGCACCACTTTAACTAAATTTTAACAACTCAGCAATTTTTAATGTCACTTGATTGCAAATCAAAGCGGTACGCGCAGAACTTTATCGCGAGGCCGTTAAATCGTTCATATTAGGGATAGATTTAGTACACCGGAATACTCTTTTAAAGCGACTATTGAATTATTAGTTTTTGTTTTGGTTGAGCAAATAGAAATGACTCGGACATCCGCCCGTTTTTAAAAACCTCATAATTGCCATATTAATTGAATAAATCTTACTTCAAGAAATATTGACAAATCCGATACCTTATTACTTTAATGGGCCAGTATTAGGTAGATAATTTCCTATATTGGTTGGATTTTGAATTCTTGGCATATACATATTACAGGAAGAGTGCAAGGTGTGGGTTTTCGGCCGTACGTATACCGATTAGCTACCAAACAGAAACTAAACGGCCTAACATACAACGATATTAATGGGGTACATGTTGAATTTTTAGCTAGCAAGGAAGAGGCAATTACGTTTTACAAAAAACTAATTGAGGCCGCGCCTAACCTGGCGAAGATTACTGGACACGAGCTTTATGAAATTGATGACCAAAATTTTGAAGGCTTCCAAATTTTGCAAAAAAAAGAAGCAAAAACTGCTGCAATGATGCTTCCGCCAGATTTTGCCATCTGCGAAAACTGTAGAAACGAAGTACTGACCAGCTCAAATAGAAGAGCTTATTATTCATTTACTACATGTACGGAATGTGGCCCACGCTACTCTTTAATCAAAAAACTCCCCTTTGAAAGAGAATTTACTGTAATGGATGATTACAAAATATGTCCGACTTGCAATGAGGAGTATTCAAATCCAAAAGATAGACGATATCATTCCCAGACCAATTCCTGCGCTGATTGTGGAGTTCGATTAAGTCTGACAAACAACTTTGGGGAAGAAATTGAAAGCAATCCGAAATTGGTAATTAACAAGGTGGTCGCTTTATGGAAGGAAGGAAAAATTGTTGTCA
>CALIJE010000156.1 GCA_938017825.1 uncultured Flavobacteriaceae bacterium | reverse complement strand
TTTAGAATATTGTCGTGATATAACGGCCTTCGAGAGACTTCGGAATTAAAATGCGGACAATGGCTCTTATCAACAAAGGCCATCCCCTTTACGATACTTAATTCCTTGGGTCTAGAATCTGTAGTGCCCCCATTAAACCAGCAGAGTGAACCGGCGCTACCACCACCCATGACCACTCCGTTTTCATAGGCTTTTTTCAATAGTTGATCTATGCCCTGGGCCTTCCAAATAGCCAACATGTTCAAAGTGTTACCACCCCCTACAATAATCCCGTCCATACGACCAATAATCTCCGCAAAAGTTTCTTGCTGCTCATACGAGTTGATCCAAACGTGCAACACATGCGGTTCTAAACCAAGCTCCTCACAAACGACTTGCCATTTTTCAATATACTCCGCATCATCGGCACTTGCAGTTGGCACAAAACAAAGTTGTGGCTTTTCCTTACCCGTAAGTTTGGCAGTGTATTTTACAAAGGCCGGTACCAACCTTCCGCTCCCGTAGACAAATAGTTGTTTTCTCATTTCAATTGTTCGAAGTTCAGACTCGAATTTAACAATACCTATTCAAATTCTTCAATCATTAGATTGCTTATTTTTGCAATCGATTTCATCAACACCCATGAAAGATATATTTTACGCGTACATTCAAGAACTTCAGCAAACGATTACCTCCAATTTAGAGGAAATCGACGGCAAGGCAATGTTTCATGAGGATGAATGGACACGCCCTGAAGGGGGAGGCGGCCGAACTCGGATTATAGAAAATGGGGCGGTTTTTGAAAAGGGGGGGGTTAATATTTCAGCAGTTCATGGAGCGCTACCAGAAAGCATGCAGACCTATTTTGAGGTTACCGATGTTGACTTTTTCGCCTGCGGACTCAGCCTGGTTCTACATCCTAAAAACCCAATGGTTCCAACAGTTCACGCCAATTGGAGGTATTTTGAGATGTATGACAAAAAGGGCACAATTGTAGATCAGTGGTTCGGGGGCGGGCAAGACCTAACGCCATACTATCTATTCGAGGAAGATGCTACTCATTTTCATACAATCTGCAAACGAAGTTGCGAAGGGCATCATCCTGACTTTTATACTACTTATAAAAAGAAGTGCGATGAGTACTTCTGGAACACACATCGAAACGAAGCCCGGGGTATTGGCGGATTGTTTTTTGATTACTGCAAGGCAAATGATGAATTGAACATGAAAGATTGGTACGCCTTCGTTACGGAAGTGGGGAATAGTTTTTTAGAAGCCTATGTACCAATTGTCCAAAAAAGAAAAGATCTAGAATACACTCCGGTACAACGTAAGTGGCAAGAAATTAGACGCGGGCGCTATGTAGAATTTAACTTAGTGCATGACAAAGGCACCTTATTCGGCCTTAAAACCAACGGCCGTATTGAGAGTATTTTAATGAGCCTGCCACCACATGTGCAATGGGTATATGACCACAATCCAGAAAAAGGTAGCGAAGAGGAACGCCTTTTGAATGTGCTCAAAAAACCAAGGAAATGGGTCTAAAAAGTTGGGTTCTAATGCTGCTCGTGGTTCTAACGACTGGTATGATGTCGTCTTGCCTTTTCAAAAAATCAAAAAGTGATATCGACATAAGTTTTACGCAAGACACCCTGGCCATTGGATATACGTATTGGTGGTCTAAAAACGGCCCTTTCGACGAGCACTGTACAAATACGCATTCCCTTGTTTTTACTGGTACCATTGTAGATTTGAAAGAGCCAAGCAATTCTTCAGGACCGCTATATACCGCTCAGGAAGGTCTAATAGAAATTGAACGCATGTACAAGATCAAGGACATCGGCAAGAACATATATGCCGAGCAAAATTTCATTAGAACCGATTGCTTTTACGAGTCTGGCTTACAAAAAGGAGATCTGGTTTTAGTGTTTTGCTACGATTATGAAAATGCCTACAGCATTTCCGGAAAGGAATGCATTATCCCAATAGATAGTTTTGATGATGCCCTGGTGGCGTCCATAAGAAAGTACATCGATAAGGACGAGAACCCAATTGTCTTGAAAAAAGATATGGCGCTTTGGGAGAAATACGGGTTGGGAGAAAAGCTCAAAGCCAATATCGAATGTGCTCAAGAAATGAAAGTCATGAATGCGCCTTAGTTGTGCCTCACTAAATTCTTCTCGATAATCAGTAACTTTGACCCTTAATCAATTTCTATGTTTCCACTTCGCAGAAATAGACGCCTCCGCTCCAATGCTGCCATTCGTCATTTGGTACGTGAAACCATTTTAACGCCCAGCGACTTTTTGGTCCCCTTATTTGTTGTTGAGGGAAAGGGGGTCAAAGTGGAAATTGAATCAATGCCAGACTATTATCGCATGAGCCTGGACATTCTCGAAAAAGAGGTAAAAGAGCTATGGCAAATGGGCCTTTGTGCCGTATTGTTGTTCGTTAAGGTCCCCGAGAATTTGAAAGATAATGCGGGTGCCGAAGCGCTCAACAGCGATGGACTTATGCAGCAAGCCATCAAGACTATTAAAAATGTGTGTCCCGATATGTTGGTCATGACCGATGTGGCCTTAGATCCCTATTCGGAATTTGGCCATGACGGAATTGTGCAAAACGGCAACATAGTGAACGATGATACGGTAGCTGTCTTGGCCGAAATGAGCATTTCCCATGCTGACGCAGGTGCAGATTTTGTGGCCCCGAGCGATATGATGGATGGAAGAATTCTCAGCATACGGGAAGCCTTGGAGGAGGAAGGCCATTTCAATACGGGCATCATGAGCTATAGCGCCAAATATGCTAGCGGCTATTATGGCCCTTTTAGAGATGCCTTGGATTCGGCACCTGTTGATATGAACGATGTTCCAAAGGATAAGAAATCCTATCAAATGGATTCGGCCAATCGGTTCGAAGCCATCAATGAAGTTCATGCCGATATAGATGAAGGTGCGGATATCGTAATGATAAAACCCGGACTTTGTTACTTGGATATTGTTCGTGAAATCAGAAACGAAGTCGATGTGCCCGTTGCCGTATATCAAGTGAGCGGGGAATATGCCATGCTCAAGGCAGCAGCGGAAAAAGGTTGGCTAGATCATGATAGTGTCATGATGGAGCAGCTAATTGCCATGAAAAGGGCCGGGGCAAATATCATTGCAAGCTACTTTGCTAAAGATGCGGTGAAGTTGATGGGATAAATTCTTTCTCGCAATAAATGCATGAAACAACTAATAATTATACTAATTGGTTTATTCTGTTGGAGCGTCTATTCACAGGAGGATAGCGAAGTTTCTATTGCTATTCCAAGAGGCGACATACTTTCGTATGCGCACCCATCTGAAGTGGGTCTAGATTCCCTTTATATACATACCCGAGTAAATGAGATCATTGCCAATGGTATTCAAGAAAAGGCCTTCCCGGGAGCACAAGTTCTCGTCGCCAAACAAGGGCGAATTATTTTTCACAAGGCCTATGGCCATCATACCTACGACAAACTACAAGCGGTTTCCTTAAATGATTTGTATGATGTTGCCTCCGTGACCAAAATAACCGCTGCCCTACCCGCACTAATGAAATTGGTAGATTTAAAAAAACTGGATCTCGACGCCCCCTTTAGCAACTATTGGAAACCATGGCGCAAAATCGAAAATAAAAAAGACCTGACACTACGAGAAATCTTGGCACACCAAGCAGGTTTGAAGCCTTATATTGTTTTCCTAAACGAATTGTACCGAAAAAACGGCACGCTCAAAAAAAGATGGGTCAAGAGCTATCCCAGTAAGCGGTTTTCCAATCAGGCGTATGATGGAATCTTTATCAAAAAGAGCTTTCTTAAAAAAATGTACCGCAAGATCGATCATTCAGCTGTTTCCGCCGACCGCAAATACAGGTATTCTGGTTTGAGTTTTTTTCTATTCCCCGAATTGGTAACTCAACTCAGCGGTACAGAATATGAGCGCTTTTTACAACATCATTTTTATAGCCCCTTGGGTGCACTAACGATGGGCTTCTTGCCCAAAAAGAGCGGTTTCAAAAACAAAATTGTTCCCACAGAACAGGATACGGTCTTCCGCAATACGCTTACACAGGGATGGGTTCATGATGAAAATGCCTCCTTAATGGGTGGTATTTCGGGGAATGCAGGGCTTTTTGCCACGGCCACGGATTTAGCCAAAATCATGCAAATGTATATGCAATACGGCTCTTATGGGGGTAAACGATACCTTTCGGAAGCGACGGTTAAAGAGTTTATCAAAATACAATATCCCCAGAACAAGAACAGAAGGGGCCTCGGCTTTGATAAGCCATCTATTTCAAATTCACAACTGCCTTTGTCGAAAGCCTATCCTGCACCCGAGGTCAGTGCTTCAAGTTTCGGCCATAGCGGTTTTACCGGAACGTTCGTCTGGGCAGACCCTGAGCACGAATTGGTTTATATATTTTTATCAAATAGGGTACATCCTTCTAGAGCGCACCGCTCTATTTATTCCTTGAATATTCGCCCTGCAGTACAACAAGTTTTTTATAAAGCTACATTGTCCTCTGATTAGGTTCATTGAAACTTTTATTTTATTGGTATCTTCGTTTTGCTAAAAGCCAACTATGGGGTTACTAATATTTTACGCAGTTATTTCAATTTTCTTTTCTTTTCTCTGCTCAATTCTTGAAGCAGTCTTGTTAAGTATCAATCCGACCTTTATCAATATCAAAAAGAAAGAAGGCAAGGCCTATGCCGATACGCTCGAGCTCCTTAAAAAGGATGTAGATCAACCACTTATTGCGATATTGACGCTGAACACCGTAGCCCATACCGTAGGTGCCATTCTGGTTGGGGTACAGGCAAAAGCGGCCTATGCGCAGCTTTACGGAACCGAAACGAGAAGTATACTTGGAATCGAATTTACCGAAGATCTTATGGTTGGTGTGGTCTCAACCATCATGACCATTCTAATTTTAGTGGCCTCGGAAATTATCCCCAAGACCATTGGTGCTACCTATTGGAAAGGATTGGCCAATTTTACGGCGAAGACTTTACGTATTATGGTCCTCGTTTTAAAGTATACCGGACTTTTATGGGTACTGCAGCTTTTTACGCGTTTGGTAGGTGGTAAAGGGCATCATGGCAGTGTGCTTAGTCGAGAAGATTTTACTGCAATGGCCGATATTGCTCAGGAAGATGGTGTGTTCGAAAAGTCGGAATCGACGATTATAAAAAATCTCATTCGGTTCGATGAGGTTTTGGTCAAAGACGTAATGACCCCTAGAACCGTTATGAAAATAGCGCAAGAGGACAGCAGTATTCAAGCGTATTATGACGAAAACCCGAAAATGAGGTTTTCCCGAATTCCTCTGTATAGCGATAAGGAAGACCATATTACGGGCTATGTTCTCAAAGACAATATTTTGGAAGAACTTGTCAGGGCAAACGGCGATATTAACCTTTCGGAAATTAAACGCGAGCTTTTGGTAACCAAAAGAAACACTACGATTCCCTTGTTATTCGACTTATTTATAGCGAAACGTGAACACATTGCTTTGGTTGTGGATGAATTTGGTTCGGTGAGTGGCCTGGTGACCATGGAAGATGTCATCGAAACACTCTTAGGCCTTGAAATCATGGATGAAAGCGATCATGTTGCCGACTTGCAACAATTGGCCAAAAAGAACTGGGAAACCCGTGCCAAAGAGACCGATGTTATCGAAAATAACGACCCCCCTGAATAATGGGGACGGTAGAAGCCTTTATTCAAACTCCCTTGGGAATTGCTCGTTTGGAAGGCGATGAAAAAGGATTGGCAGCAATTACCGTTCTAAATTCCGATACGGAAGAAATTACCGGGATTGTTCCCGAAGTGTTGGAGGAGGCAGTATATCAATTAAGGGAATATTTTGAAGGAAATAGGGAAATTTTCGACTTGGAGTTGAACCCACACGGAACCGACTTTCAAAAACGGGTTTGGAAGGCCTTATTGGAAATTCCATATGGTAAAACCATCTCCTATTTTCAACTATCCAAAACCCTAGGTGATGTTAAAGCGATTCGTGCAGTGGCTGCCGCAAATGGCAAAAATCCATTGTGGATTGTCATACCCTGTCATCGTGTAATCGGAAGTGATGGTTCACTCACTGGCTATGCAGGTGGCTTACATCGAAAAAAGTGGCTTTTGGAACACGAAAGTCCCGTTAAACAAGGGTCGCTTTTCTAAGCATAACCGACCAAAAAGTTTGTTTTTGGAAAATAGGTGCGCCTCATCGAAAAAAAGGGCATTTCATCTATGAATACTGGCTATCGCCTGTGTTTTAATTCATGCAAAACCGACCAAACGGTCGATTTGGGCCTATTTACCTTTTTACGAAATAAGTCGGTACAAAAGGTACTTCTATATGTTC
>CALIJE010000155.1 GCA_938017825.1 uncultured Flavobacteriaceae bacterium | reverse complement strand
GGGCATATTGGCAGATAGTACTTCGCTTGCAGAGCTTAAGGAGATTAAAAACAAGCTAGAAAACAAAGGACGAATGTTCTTCGATACTGCCATGGATAAGCACGATCTTGATGCAGTCCTATCTATAAACAATTACCATGCGGGTTATGCTGCGGTGGCCAAATATCCTGCTTTGACTGTGCCCATGGGGTACAAACCAAATGGGGAACCAATTGGCCTAACTTTTATTGGCAAACCATTTACCGAATCGCAATTGTTACAATTGGGTGCGGCTTTTGAAAAGGCTTTTCAAGCGCGTCAACCTCCCAAAGGGTTTCAATAATTTTCGTCGTACTTTTAAGGGAAATAAAGAGAGGGTAAACGTTGAAAAATGTTCTAAATTTTAATTTCAATTCCAAAACAACAGCATCATGTTTTTTCCAATCGAACCAAATAGACACTAAATGAATTCAAGGACAGCTATTAATATTTGCTTAGGAATCGTAGCAGTGGTTACGGTTTTTCATTTGTGTATTCTGGTTAAAATTATTCCGTATGAGATTACCTGGGGTGGCCGATTAAAAAATGATTCGGAGATGTACGTGTTCGAAACGATTTCTATCGCCATCAATCTAATTTTGGGTGTGGTGCTATTGGTTAAGGGGAGGTACGTAAAACAAGTACTATCGAAAAGGCTTGTTCAGATTGTACTTTGGATATTTCTTGTCCTCTTCCTATTAAATACCGTCGGAAATTTGTTTGCCGAAACGGTCTTCGAAAAATCTCTTTCACTGTTAACCTTGGCCCTGGCCATTTTAATTTGGATCATATTGAAAGCTAAAGATGTGCAAGAAGTTGAACGTTTGCCATAGTCGCTAGTCACCTAGCAATGCGTTGATTTTTGTCCACAATTCTTCGTCAAAGTCAGATAGGGCAAACTTATCATCGGCCGCGCTATTCCCCATTCGTATGACAACTAGTTTTTTGCTGGGAACAATGTAAATTTTTTGATCGTTTTTCCCCAAGGCGGCATAGGTTTCATCGGGTGCACCAGGAATCAACTTGCCAGGAAATTCAATTTGAACAGCCGGAAGGCGATAACTGGATTTGCCGTTCAACCACCACATATAACCATAGGCTTCATTTTTATTTTGTGAAGTGTTGACAGCATCTTCTAGAAAATCCTTTGATAGTATTTGTTCGTTTTCCCATTGTCCACCGGCTTGTATAAAAAGTCCAAACCTTGCCATGCTGCGGGTGTTGCTCCAATATACGCTCAGGTCGTTGTTGGCTACCCAACTTCCTGTCATTCCAATTTTGCTTTTTAGTTCGGTCTCAAAGTAGCTAGACCAATCTTGTCCGCTTGCTGCTGCAACGACATCTTGGAGTTTCACATAAACGTTATGATAGGCCCATCTTTCTCCGGCATCAGCCATGTAGTGGAGATTTTCAGGAGCTACACTATCACCAAGGCTGTCATCTAAGCCAGAATTCATTACGAGCAGGTTTCTTAGGGTAATTAAATTCTCTTTGTCAGTCGGTGCACTGGTCCACCCTTCTCCCAAATAATCCGAGACCTTATTATTGATATCGAGTAAATTATCATCCTGAGCGATACCTGTTAAGGTAGTCGTCAAGGTCTTACCTGCACTTGCCCAATACCATGGGGTGCTTTCTGAATGGCCATTGAGATACCTTTCTACCGCAATCTTACCATTGTGCAGTATCATGAAACTCTTTGTGTTCTTTTCTTCCAAAAAATCAAGTAGGGGTTGTAGCTCACTCTCATTCCATCCCAATTCGGTCAAGGCTACCGTTTCCCATTCATTCGACCCAATTTCAGGGAAATACGCTTCAGTAGCTACAGGGTCGTCAATCGGTGGCTCTTCGGTGGCGTCTGACGAGCAGCTACAAATGATTATGCCAAAAAGCAAGAATAAGTATGCTGAATATTTCATAATATGGTATTGTTTCTTAGAGTCACAAGGGGGTGTAAGGTTTAACGTAAAATCCGTGAAAATCGTGTAGAAAGGAGTTCTCTAATAGGGTTGTAGCCGAAACTTTTATGGTTTTAACCATAAAAAAAGCACTTAGCCCTCTGGGTACCTATTACAGAAACCCTAGGATTAAGGGCGATTGGTGTAAGATATTAACCAAATTAGTATATCAAATGCCTTTGGTTTAATTGTATAACCGTTTGGGTAACTTAATTGCCGCTGCAGTTCTCTCTGGCTGTCGCAAAAGAGGCTCTTATATCTTCATCGAGATATTCTGCACAATCACGTTCAATTCTTTCAATGTCAGCTATGATAGCACTGCACGGGCGTTCGTTAGATTCGGTAAGTATCAGGTCGTTGATCATGCCGGCACACTCTGCAGCATTGAGCGTATCTTTGACATCATCTACAACAGAACAGTTCGAAAACGTAAAAAAGGTAAAAAGCCCTAAGACAAGGATGTAGTGGTTTTTTTTCATGGTTATTGATTTTATAAATGACTTAAAACCAATAACGCAATCTAGACATCACATATTGTTACTCCTTCTTTGAGCGCCGCTATTTTATCTTCGTATGTTGGGATGAACTCTTGGGCCACATGTCCTTTGAACCCAGTAGCGACAATAGCCTTCATAATGGCTGGGTAGTTGAGTTCTTGTGAATCGTTGATCTCATTTCTCCCAGGATTGCCACCTGTATGATAGTGGCCAAAGTATTGATGATAGTCTTGAATGTTTCGAATGATATCGCCCTCCATTATTTGCATATGGTAGATGTCGTACAATAGTTTAAAGTTATCACTACCCAACGCATCGCAAAGTGAAACGCCCCAATCGGTATGGTCGCACATATAATCTTTATGATCTACTTTGGAGTTGAGCAGTTCCATATGAATAACAACACCGTGGTTCTCCGCCAAGGGCAATATGTTTTGGAGTCCCTTTACACAATTTTGAAGTCCTTGTTCATCATCCATTCCCCGTCTACTGCCACTAAAGCATATTAGATTCGTGTAACCTGCCTCGGCTACCTTGGGAATCATTTCAGTATAATTATTTATTAGTACTTGATGATATTTTGGATCATTCCAGCCTTCGGTAAGGCTAATTTCGGCTCCCCAACACATAGAGGCATGAATGCCATGCTTTTTTAATAAGGGCCAATCTTCGGGGCCAACAAGGTCAATGGCCATAATACCTAGACTTTTCAGATTGCCTAAAAATTCATCCAACGGAATTTTATTGTAACACCAGTAGCATGCGCTGTGATTGATATTTCCTTTGAGTTCATTGTCGTCATTGACTGACCCAGCCATGGCGCTAGCCGATTTGCAGGCCAGCAGGCCAACCGAAGCCACGGCCGAAGTCCCGATAAAATTCCTTCTTTTCATAATATTAGAATTCGCGTTATCCATTAAAGATAACATAATTACCTTTACATATGGATGTAACTCCCGATAGGCGAAAATTGATTCAATTGGCCCACTACCGTATGCCCTTCGGAAAATTCAAAGGGCGCTATCTTGTAGATTTACCAGAGCCATATTTAATTTGGTTCAAGCAAAAAGGATACCCCGATGGAAAGTTGGGTGAAATGCTACAATCCATGACAGAAATAAAAGTAAATGGCCTAGAAAGCCTTATCCGTAAAGTTCAAAAAGATTTTCCATCGCCCCGCTGACGATATGTGACAACAATTTGTATCTTTATGCCCCGTAACACAGAATCCCAAAATGTCGCAGACAAAGTATATTTTCGTTACGGGTGGCGTAACCTCTTCCCTTGGTAAAGGCATCATAGCCGCATCTCTTGCTAAACTCTTACAGGTAAGAGGGTATAAGACCACTATTCAGAAATTAGACCCTTATATTAACGTTGATCCAGGTACGTTGAATCCGTACGAACACGGAGAGTGTTACGTGACCGATGACGGTGCGGAAACTGATTTAGACTTGGGCCACTACGAGCGTTTTTTAAACGTTAAGACCTCTCAGGCAAATAACGTTACCACCGGTCGAATTTATCAAAGTGTAATTGAAAAAGAGCGCCGTGGCGAGTTTTTAGGCAAGACTGTTCAGGTTGTGCCGCATATTACGAACGAAATCAAAGAGCGAGTACAGCTTTTGGGCAATAGCGGTGAGTATGATATTGTTATCACCGAAATAGGTGGTACGGTGGGCGACATTGAATCATTACCTTATATAGAGGCCGTTCGTCAGCTTAAATGGGAACTCGGTGACAACAATGCAATTGTCATCCATTTAACGCTGGTACCTTTTCTTTCAGCTGCAGGTGAACTCAAAACCAAACCTACTCAGCATTCGGTAAAAACATTGATGGAAAGTGGAATCAAGGCCGATATTTTGGTCTGTAGGACCGAGCATGAAATTTCAGACGACATCAAGAACAAGTTGGCCTTGTTCTGTAATGTGCAACGTGAAGCTGTGATACAGTCTATCGATGCTTCTACCATATATGATGTTCCAGTTATGATGCAAGAAGAGGGTCTTGACAAAGTGGCATTGCAAAAGTTAGCGCTTTCAGATGATAGTGTACCAGACCTTGATTCATGGAACGAATTTTTGACCAAACATAAGAACCCAAAGAACGAAGTAAAAATAGGATTGATAGGAAAGTACGTAGAATTGCAGGATTCCTACAAATCTATATTGGAATCGTTCATTCATGCCGGCGCCGTCAACGAGGTTAGGGTGAGCGTGCGCTCTATTCATTCTGAATACATTGACACGGATAACCTATCTGAAAAGATGGCTGAGCTCGATGGGGTTTTGGTTGCCCCGGGATTTGGAGAGCGAGGTATTGAAGGCAAGATAAAGGCCGTTCAATATGCCCGTGAACATAACATCCCCTTTTTAGGGATCTGTCTGGGTATGCAAATGGCCGTTATCGAATATTCGCGTAATGTCCTAAACCTGACGGGTGCCAATTCCACTGAGATGGACGAGCAAACAAAGTACCCCGTGATCGACTTAATGGAGGCTCAAAAAAGCATTACCCGAAAAGGAGGCACCATGAGACTAGGCGCATGGGATTGCGATCTTAAAAAGGATTCCTTGGTTCAGGAGGTATATGATGGCGCCACTGCTATTTCAGAAAGGCATCGTCATCGCTACGAATTCAATAATGAATATAAAGAGGAATTGGAAAATGCCGGACTCATGGCTTCGGGTATCAATTCAGAAACTGGCTTGGTCGAAATTATTGAGTTACCTGCACACCCTTGGTTTATAGGAGTACAATATCATCCTGAATACAAAAGCACGGTAGACAATCCGCACCCACTCTTTGTTGGGTTTATTAAGGCCGCTTTGATGCACAAAAAGCAACAAACTAATGCCAGTATGGCATAATCTACACTTTTGGACATATATTTGCTCGGTTGAAACCGATTTGGGTTCATAGGCCCATAGCCGTAAGTAATTTTAATTTAGATGGAAGAAAAGAAAATTGACCTCAATTCTATAATTGGTTTCGTGCTGATTTTTGGAATTTTGATATACATGTTTTACCAAAACAAGCCGACTCCAGAGCAGCTTGAAGCGGAAAAAGCAAAGCAAGAGCAACTGGCTGAAGAAAAAGCAGCCGAGCTTGAAAAGACAGCCACTGTTCCTGTAAACCAAACAGTTGCCGTTGACCTACAAGATTCAACTGCCGTTGCAAATTATAAAAACACCATAGGTTCATTTGGATTTACCGAAGCCTCTGAGGGTACGACCGTTCTCGAAAATGAATTGGTCTTTTTGGAGGTAAGCAACAAGGGAGGACAAATTGTAGAGGCCAAAATGAAAAACTTTGTGACCTACGATTCGATTCCCGTGTATCTGATCAAAGATGGTAATGCCTCTTTTGGAATGGAGTTTACCACAGCAAACAACAGAACCTTAAATACCAAGGACTTATATTTTGAGCCTACGGTCAGCAAGAACGGCTCAAACCAAGTACTTTCTTTAAAAGCAAAGGTTTCTCCGAACAAATTCTTGGAGTATCGTTATGAGATGAAGCCAGATGATTATTTGGTTGATTTTACCATACGTTCACAAGGATTGAATGGTGTTATCGTGAATAACGGAAACGATATAAACCTAAATTGGAAGCTTAAAGGTATTCGTCACAATAAGAGCGTTCAGTACGAGAACCGTTATACAGAGATGATGTATAATTATGAAGATGGAAAAATTGATTATTTATCCGCTGCAAGTGATGATGAAGAGACCGAAGAAGATGTGAAGTGGCTTTCCTATAAGCAACACTTCTTTACTTCGATTCTTGCCACCAAGAAAAATTTCAAAACTGCGGATATCAGCACCGAGAATTTAGTTGAGGATGAAGGCAAAGATGTGGCCTTTACCAAAAATTTTGCGGCTTCTATACCAATTACCATGGAAGGTGGAGAACTTTCCGAAAATTTGAACTGGTATTATGGGCCTGCAGACGAAAAGGTTTTGAGCAAGTATGAGGAATACGGACTTGATGATACCATTTATTTTGGTTGGGGTATTTTCGGTTGGATCAATCGATATATTTTCACCCCCTTCTATTCCTTTTTGAGCTCTTTTCTGCCATATGGCCTAGCCATAGTTATCATGACCATATTGGTACGTTTGGCGATGTCTCCTGTAACGTACAAGTCGTACCTGTCACAGGCCAAAATGAAGGTCTTAAAACCAGAGATTACCGAACTTGGTGAAAAGTACAAGGACAATGCCATGAAAAAGCAGCAAGAAACTATGAAGTTGTACGGAAAGGCTGGCGTTAGCCCAATGAGCGGCTGTGTGCCAGCTTTGTTGCAGATGCCTATTTTCTATGCGCTCTTTATGTTCTTCCCAACCTCTTTTGCACTTAGGCAAAAGTCGTTCTTATGGGCAGATGACCTTTCCTCCTATGACAGCATCGCACAGCTTCCTTTTGAGATACCGTTTTATGGGGACCATGTGAGTTTGTTTCCGATCTTGGCATCAATTGCTATTTTCTTCTACATGATGATGACCACAGGCCAAAATATGCCTTCTCAACCAGGTATGCCAAATATGAAATTTATCATGTACCTGATGCCGCTGATGATGTTGTTCTTTTTTAACAACTATGCTAGTGGTTTGAGTTTATATTATTTTGTTTCTAACCTAATTACTATTGGGATCATGCTTGTGATTAAAAATTTCATTCTCGACAATGATAAAATCCATGCCCAGATACAAGAGAATAAGCTAAAACCAAAAAAGGAAAACAAGTTCCAGAAAAAGATGCGCGAGATGATGGAGCAGGCCGAAGCCCAGAAAAAAGCTGGGAAGCGTTAGTCGATATAGTCCTTTGAATACCTTTTATCGTATTTTTTGACCTTTCATCGAAAGAATTTTGACTTATAGGGCAATAATTCTTCTAATGTTCGTGTTTTGTAAAAACAAACCAACGAACTTGATACAATTTTAACTTCGGCCTATGTAAAGAATTTTACTTAATCTTTATTACTTCCCCCGTTAATTCTCGTCTTTTTATGATGAGTAGGTAGTTAAATTGTTCATTTTTTGACTTGGTATTGTAAAAAGGTAAACCCCACTCTTATCTTTTACATTCACCTACGTTCAGTTGTTATGGTATAGTACTAATCAAACAAACTATATCATGCGG
The DNA here is from genome assembly GCA_938017825.1 of uncultured Flavobacteriaceae bacterium. Classification (GTDB taxonomy): domain Bacteria; phylum Bacteroidota; class Bacteroidia; order Flavobacteriales; family Flavobacteriaceae; genus Pelagihabitans. Next base: position 7,294 of record CALIJE010000155.1, on the reverse strand, counting down.
AACTTTGCGCTTTTTACTTTTAGAAAAACATTTGCATTATTTCTTATTGCTGTGCTTGGAACCTTTTCTGTTAGTGCACAGAATTTCTGTCCTCAAGACCCAATACCTAATGATCAGTTAGATCTAAGGGGTAATTCTGAGTACACACCCGGCGAATGTCCTGCCAATGATATCGTTATTCTTGGAGCATCCCTCGATACTGGTGATGTATGTAATAGTTGTGACGAAGGCGAATTAATTACTGCAAATCTTTTGATTAGTATCGACCACGGTACGAATAGTGCAAACAGATTTTTAGGGGTTTTTGCCGACATTACAGAAACATTACCTGATGGGTCTACTGAAATGTGCAAGGTGTCTAGATGCTCAGGTCCGGTATTAAAGGACTCAGAAGAAACCGGCGATCAGCAAATATTAGATTTTGGAGAAATAACATTCACCTGCGGAAGCTCGCTACAAATGAGTAATATTCTTTTGGTTTGGACAGCTGCCATGGGTGAATGCCCAGTAACACCCGCCAATAATCCTAATGGTAAATATTGCTATGCAAATCCTGTAATTGATATTGTACCTCCATTAAGTGCCGTTGCAACCGCGGAATGTAATACCAACAATTTAGGTGACATTGATTTAACTGTAATGGGGGGAACTGGTTCATTTACCTACGCATGGACCGGTCCAAACTCATTTAGTTCAACTGTAGAAGATCCTACAGATCTTGAACCTGGCGACTATACCGTTGTAGTTACTGATCAAATTTTAGATGGTGGCGTGCTAATAGATTGCACCACTACAACAACTGTAACCGTCCCCGAATGTTTTACATGTCCGACTTTAAGTAACGAAACGACTGATGTAGCAACCTGCGAAGATGATCAGGGACAAACATTGTCCGTTGATACCGACGTGTCCGATATTGATATTGAGTTTGTTTACTTTTCAAGTAGTCAGTCAAATCCGTATTCCGGAGGTACCCAAATTGGTACTGCAGTAACTCCTGTTGCTGGCACTGCCACTTCATCCGCAGGTATTAATGGCTTAGCACCAGGAACATATTTCGCCTATGCTATATTAGACATTGATGACCAAAATTTAACCGATCCCAATTGTAGACCTTTTGCTGAAATAGAGATTATTATTAACGAACTACCCGTGATCGACATCGCTGATCAAGAGGTCTGTTCCGATGTAGGGGTGGTCGACCTAACGGCCCTTGAGCCTGCTGGCCAGACGGGCGGTACGTGGAGCAATGCGAGCGGCGACATCGCCGATGCCAGCGCCGTAAACCCTTATACGCGCCCATTCACCTATACCTATACGGACGCCAACGGATGTACTGGCAGCGACCAGGTGACCTATACCATTAACGACATACCCCAGGTCGTCATCGCGGATCAAGAGGTCTGTGCCGATGTTACGAGTGTCGACCTAACGGCCCTTGAGCCTGCTGGCCAGACGGGCGGGACATGGAACAATGTCGATGGTGTTATTGCAGACCCTACCGACGTGGCCCCCATTGGCCCGTTCCAATATTTTTATACGGACGCCAACGGTTGTTTTGGTTCTGCTGAAGTTGCCTATACGATCAATGAACTACCCGTGATCGACATCGCGGATCAAGAGGTCTGTACTTCGGTAACCAGTGTAGATTTAACTGCCTTGGAACCTATGGATCAAATGGGCGGTGTTTGGAGTAATGCTGGAGGAGATATTATGGATGCAACAGATGTGGATCCCACCACGGGCATGTTTACCTATACGTATACGAATGCTAATGGCTGTACAGGCATCGATTTTGTAGCCTATACTTTTGACGATTTACCGGTGATCGACATTGCAAATCAAGAGATTTGTGCCGATGTTACCACTGTTGATTTGACGACTTTAGAACCTGCTGGGCAAACTGGCGGTGAATGGAGCAGTGGCGGCAGTGTTCTTGCCGATGCTTCTTCGGTTGATCCGACTACAGGTCCATTTACCTATACCTATTCCGATGGGAATGGTTGTGTGGGAACGGCAGAAGTTGAATTTACGGTAAGTGAAGCCCCTGTCCCGGTCATTACGGGTGATTCAACCTATTGTTATGATGATAATGGTGTTGTTCTTGATGCTGGAGCTGGTTATGCAAGTTACTTATGGTCTCCTGGAGGGGAAACAACGCAAACAATTACTGCAACATCAGGAGCCTATACGGTTTCGGTTACTTCCTATCAAGGTTGCACCGGCACATCGGAGGCTATTGTAATTCAGTCATATGAAATGCTTAGTTGTAGCATTACCCAAGATGAATTGGCCAGTAATTTCCAGGCTGAGGACGGTGTTGCCACGGTCAATCCTATGGGGGGCTCAAATGATTATACCTATTTATGGGATAATGGAGAAACTACCCAGACGGCTGTTGCGCTTACTTACGGATTGCATTCCGTAACCGTTACTGATTCTGAATGTGGTGAAACTACCTGTGAAATATTTATAAGCAAACAACTAATTTGTAGTGTTAGCCTAGTAGCTGAAGCAAGTTGTGCCGGAGCTGACGGTGCTGCAACGGTAACTGCCTATGGGGGATACCCCGAGTACACCTACCTTTGGGATAATGGTGAGATTACAGCCCAAGCCATCGCATTGAGCCCAGGGTTGCATAGTGTAACAATTACAGATTCAACCGGGGCCGAAACTACTTGTTCAATTGAGATACCTGGAAGTACAGCCAATGATTTAAGCTGTAGTATTACTCAGGATGAATTGGCCAGTAATTTCCAAGCTGAGGACGGTGTTGCAACGGTCTATCCAATGGGCGGTTCAAATGATTATTCCTACTTATGGGATAATGGGGAAACCACTCCAACAGCTGTGTCTTTGACCTATGGTTTACATACAGTTACCGTAGTTGATAACAACGGATGTGGCGAAACCACCTGTGAAATTTTTATCAGTAAGCGACTAATATGCAGTGTAAATCTCGATTCGCCAATAAGTTCAGGTGGCGGCAGTGATGGGAAGGCTACAGTTACAGCGTATGGTGGATATCCAGGATATACCTATCTATGGGACAATGGAGAAATAACAAGGACCGCAGTCGGACTGGATTATGGTGAACATACCGTAACGGTTACAGATACTACAGGAGGAACGACACAATGTACCGTTTTTGTAACGGCACCCAATGACCTGTCTTGTAGTATAGTTCAGGATATGTTGGCCAGTAATTACCTAGCGGATGATGGTGTTGCTACTGTAATACCAACTGGTGGCTCCGGAGGATATACGTATGTTTGGGACAATGGTGAAACCACAGCAACTGCTGTCAATTTAACATATGGTGCGCATACAGTAACTGTTGAAGATTCAAGTGGACAGCAAACTATTTGCGAAATTTTTATCAATAAGGAATTGGTATGTAGCACGACTTTGATTTCTTCCGCTAGTTGTGCCGATAGTGCCAATGGTGTCGCATCTGTTACAGCCTATGGCGGATTTGAACCATATACCTATTCATGGGATGGCGGGGCTTTTACTGAGGACAGGACGAATAGCACTTTAGGGGTCGGGGATCATACCGTCACAATAAGGGATTCTAGTGGAGCTACTACCCAATGTGTTGTTTCAGTTCCAGGAACGGGTGCTCTTGGCTGCAGTATTACCCAAGACATGCTAGCTAGCAACTATCTTGCGGAAGACGGGGTAGCCACGGTACTGCCTTCTGGAGGATCAGGAGACTATACTTACGAATGGGATAACGGAGAGACAACCCAGACGGCCACTAGCTTAAGTTACGGCCCCCATACTGTTAGGGTCACCGATAATAATGGTTGTGGTTATACGATCTGTGAGATATTTATCAATAAAAATTTGATTTGCAGTGTCGGACAAGACGCACCTACAAGTTGTTATGGAAGCGAAGATGGGGTGGCTACAATTACAGGTTACGGAGGTTTTGTACCTTACCAATATTCTTGGGACGGTGGTGAATTTACCGATAGCAATACCAATTATAATTTAGCGGCAGGAAATCATACGGTCGTCATAATGGATGCTACGGGTGCGACATCAGAATGTTCCGTGATGATTTCTGGTCCGAACGAGTTGGTGGCAAACGTAAATATTACGAATCATGTTAGTATAACAGGAGGTTCTGATGGCTCGGCAACAGCTATTGGCATCGGAGGAACAGCTCCTTACACCTATGCATGGAGCAACAATGTGGCAGAAGATACAGCAAACGACCTTAGTGCAGGAACTTATACCGTGACTATAACAGATGCCAATGGTTGCACGGTAACTTTAGATGTTGTGATTAATGAGTCGGATACCAATGGTTCAATTGTGACGGTGGAGACAGTACAAGAGGTGCCTTCCGTAGGGCCCGAAGAAGATGATACTGCGGAAGAGCAAGATGCTATTGTTGAGGACGTGCCTTTGGTTGATCAAACTTCAGTTACGGCTTATCCGCAGGCCTTTATAAATCAAATAAATCTTAACATTAAAATAAACTATGAAGCTAAGGTGGCTTTTGAAATATTCGACATGAACGGAAGAGTTGTTATGCGCGACTATAGCAGAGTAGTTACCCCTGGAACAAATGACTTTAAATTTGAACTAGAACGTTTGGCACCTGATATGTATATTCTAATTATGGATACTGGTCGAGAAAAAATTGTAAAGAAGATTTTATCTCGGGAATAATGCCTGTAATAATTATCGTTTACGTGATTTTATTCGATAGTCTATTGCATAATTTTGAGTTATAATATGCCGCTCAATAGTGAAGTAGTCTTGGAACTACCATAGTATTCATTCGCTGTGTACAGTATATAAAAAACCCCAACCGAAAGGCTGGGGTTTTTAGCAGTAACTAGGTTATGTTTGGTAAGATTTGGGACCGTAAATATGTAATTTTTTACCCGCTCAAAAAAAACTTAGTTGTCAAGTCTTTAATTTTGTATGCTAAACGAACATATGATGATGTTAGACTTTTTCGGTCAGTTCAAAAACCAAAAAAAACTTCCAAGCAAAGGTTTCCCAATACTTGGAAGTTCAAACAACTAACCATTATTAAATCAAAACAAATTTTAATGTCTAGATGGCAAGCCTAAGGCATCTAAAACTTCTTGAGGCAATAATACTTTGTCAACAACATGAACGATTCCGTTACTAGCGATCTGGTCTGCAAGTACAACGCTCGCATCAACCGTGCTGCGATCTCTTATTCCGATGCTTCCGTGCACTAATGCAAAGAGGGTATCCCCGTTTACCGTTCCAATTTCTTGGTGATTCGTTAAGCTGCTCGATTGAACGGCAGCACCTGCCACAACGTGATAGGTCAATACTTTGGCCAATAATTCTTTTTCAGCTTGGGTATCAAAATCAGCAAGACTCTTGTAATTATCACCTAAGGCATCAAGCAAATCAGCAAAGGCAGCATTAGTGGGAGCAAAAACTGTAAATGGGCCATCACCACTTAGCACTTCTACGAGTCCGGCGTCGGCTTGTATCAGGGCATCCACTAAGAGACTTAAGTCGGGAACAGATTGTGCCAAGCCAACGATATTAGGTGTTGGAGGGTTTAAAATATCCAAGACTTCCTGAGGTAATAATACCTTATTGATCACATGTACTACACCATTACTGGCTTCAACATTCGGGATAACCACGCTCGCGTTCGCATCTGTTGCATCTTCGACATGCACTGTGCCGTCTTTAATATTGATACCTACATTTTCACCCTGTACTGTGGCTATCATTTGATCATTGGTAAGATCTGTAGAGAAGGCGGCTGTGCCTGCTACCACATGGTATGTAAGAATTTTGACCAACAGCGCTTTTTCTTCTTCAGTATCGAAATCCGACAAGCTTTTGTAATCATCGCCAAGAGCTTCCAGCAATGCGACAAAGGCTTCATTCGTAGGAGCGAATACTGTGAATGGTCCGTCACCTGAAAGGGTTTCTACCAAACCTGCATCAGCTTGCTGAAGAGCACCTACCAATAAACTCAAATCATCTGTTTCTACGGCGATTTCCACTATGGTCTTTAAGCTCAAGGATGTTACAAAGTCGATAGCCGATTGTGGTAGTAAAACCTTATCTATGGTATGTGCTACTCCATTAGAGGCCATGATATCGGTAGCGGTAATGTTCGCATCCGTATCTGAGGCATCACCGATTACGAATGTACCGTTGGCTTCGATTACTTCCACTGAGTTTCCGGTAAAAGCCGTTTCAACGCTACCGGCTGATAAGTCAGCAGCTTTAACTTCTGCACCTGCTACGACATGATACAGGAGAATGTCTTTAAGCAAAGCGATTTCATCCTCGGAGTCAAAGTCCTCCAAACCGTTATAATCGTCTCCTAAAATATCCAGAAGGGCAACAAACGCATCGTCTGTCGGAGCGAATACTGTAAAGGGGCCGTCACTTGAAAGAACTCCTGCCAAATCGGCCTTGATTACTGCAGCTTCCAGGATCGATAGCGCTTCGGTGGCCACTACGATCTCTACTAGGTTCATCATATCCATAGAACCGGCATTGATCGCATCGATGACTTCCTGGGGCAGTAAGACCTTATCGATTACATGAACAATGCCATTGCTCGCCTCAACATCCGCGATCAATACTTTTGACGCATCAACGGCTTCTTCCTGTTTGTCCTTGATGGTCACCATATTGCCGTCGATACCAACGGTAACATCTTCACTTTGCAGAGTAGTAATCATTTGACCGTCTTTTAAGTCGGTAGATTTTGCTCCTATGCCTGCTACCACATGGTACTTCAATATAGTTGCGAGTAGGGCCTTCTCCTCTGCAGTGTCAAAATCCTCAAGGGAATCAAAACCTTCTAGTGCACCTAATAGTGTACCGAAGGCTTCATTAGTAGGGGCAAAAACAGTATATGTAACATTCGGGTCGCTTAAGGCTTCCACCAATCCGGCATCTGCCTGAACCAAGGCACCCACTAAGGAGCTTAGGGCTTCTGTTTCTTGAGCAATTTCTACAATACTATTCCCCGATTTATCAAAGATGCCATCATCGTTTTTATCACATGAGATGGTAAATAGGGTGAAAGCAGCTAGTAGTAGCATGCTTTTTAATCTGAGCATTTTTTTCATAATAAGTGCTTTAAGTAATTAATTGTTTTTTTGGAATTGATTAAGTGAACTATTAGAAGGCATTCTATTGATTCTAAATTTCAACTGAAATAGCGCTTTGTTTCAGTTTTTGAATTCATATACATAAAAACACCTTTCTTACTTCAACAGTTTTTTCCTTTTGTTCAACTTACCTTGAAGAGTCAATTGTA
>CALIJE010000154.1 GCA_938017825.1 uncultured Flavobacteriaceae bacterium | reverse complement strand
AAGAAATACGCCTTGATTACTGGAGGTTCAAGGGGAATAGGCCGGGCAGTTTGCGTGCAATTGGCCCAAGACCTAGATTATACTTTATTGATCAATTACAATAGCAATAAGGAAGCCGCGGAGGAAACCTTACAGTTAGTTGAAGCCGCAGGTGGATCAGGTGAGCTCATGCAGTTTAATGTAACCGATGCTGAAGGTGTAAAATCTACCTTAGAGAGTTGGCATGAAAATAATGAGGACAGCGTTATTGAGGTGCTGGTCAACAATGCAGGGGTTACCAAAGACGGACTCTTTATGTGGATGTCACCAGACGACTGGTCGCAAGTCATTGATACCAGCCTCAATGGCTTCTACAATGTAACAAATGCTTTGATCCAAAAACTGCTGGTCAATAAATATGGCCGTATCATAAATATGGTATCTGTATCAGGGTTAAAAGGAACCCCTGGGCAGACCAATTATTCTGCGGCAAAAGGTGCTGTAATTGGCGCAACCAAAGCGCTGGCACAAGAAGTTGCAAAAAGAAACGTTACAGTAAATGCGGTTGCACCAGGATTTATCAAAACTGATATGACCAGCGAGCTGAACGAGGGGGAATTGAAGAAGATGGTTCCTGCAAATCGTTTTGGCAAGGCAGAGGAAGTGGCGCATTTAGTATCCTTCCTGGCCTCTGAAAAATCATCCTATATCACGGGTGAAGTAATTAACATCAATGGTGGCATTTATTCGTAAATCCACTTGGGGCAAATGAACAGAGTTGTAATAACAGGAATGGGCATCTACTCTTGCATTGGCAAGAATTTGGATGAAGTCAAGACTTCTCTCTACGAGGGCAGGTCTGGCATCGTCTTCGATCAGGCACGTGCCGATTTTGGTTACCGTTCGCCTCTCACAGGCATGGTCGAAGAGCCAAACTTAAAACCCTTTTTAAACAGAAGACAACGCATTAGCATGGGTGAAGAGGCCCAGTATGCTTACATGGCCACTATGGAGGCCTTGGAAAATGCCAAAATCGATCAAGAATTTCTTGCTCATAACGAGGTAGGCATTATCTATGGCAATGATAGTACCGCTCGTTCGGTTATTGAATCGATCGATGTTATGCGTGAAAAGAAAGATACCACCCTTGTTGGATCGGGGGCTATTTTCAAAGCCATGAATTCAACAGTGACCATGAACCTGTCTACCATCTTTAAACTTAGGGGAATCAATTTCACCATAAGTGCGGCATGCGCAAGCGGTTCGCATTCTATAGGCACGGCCTACAACCTGATTAAAAGTGGTATGCAGGATTGTATAATCGCGGGGGGAGCCCAAGAAATCAATCATTTGGCAATGGGCAGTTTTGATGGGCTCGGTGTTTTCGCCATGTACGAAAACAGTCCTGAAAAGGCCTCTCGTCCTTTTGATAAAGACCGTAACGGTCTGGTGCCCAGCGGTGGAGGCGCTTCCTTAGTCTTGGAAAGTTATGAATCGGCCGTTAAGCGTGGCGCACCTATTTTAGGCGAAATAATAGGCTACGGTTTTTCCTCGAACGGAGACCATATCTCCACTCCAAATGTAGAGGGTCCTTCGAGGGCTATGCGCAGGGCAATGGAAGAGGCGAAGGTAACCGCATTGGATATCGACTATGTAAACGCACATGCCACATCAACACCAGTTGGTGATGCAAACGAGGCGGCCGCAATTGTAGAAGTTTTCGAAAAAGGCGCGCCTTATGTAAGTTCTACAAAATCTATGACGGGTCATGAATGTTGGATGGCAGGTGCAAGTGAAGTGATCTATTCTATGTTGATGATGCAGCATTCGTTTATTGCACCAAATATCAACTTGGAAAATCCTGACGAGGTGTCGGCCCAGTTGAACATCGCAAAGGAAACCATAAATAAAAAAATTGATGTATTTTTGTCCAATTCATTCGGATTTGGCGGTACAAATTCCGCTTTGATTATTAAAAATTGCTAGGGAAATGATGATGACCAAGGAAGTTATTATTAAAAAAATTGACGCGTTTCTAATCGAAGAATTTGAGGTAGAACCAGAAGAATTGGTTCCTGGTGCGAACCTTAAAGATTCCGTTGGCCTTGATAGTCTCGATTTTGTAGACTTGGTAGTTGCCGTTGAAAGCAATTTTGGCGTAAAATTGATCGGCGATGATTTCGCCAATATTGTTACCCTTCAGAATTTTTACGACCTCATAGAAACTAAGCTCGGCTAACACAAGTACAAATGAATGGCAGCGGAATGGGAAGGAAAATCACGCGGCACCGTCTTAGGATATAAGATCTATATCTTTTTCATTAAGCATTTAGGACTAAATGCTTCGTACTTCCTACTCCACTTTGTGGTGTTGTATTTTTGCGTCTTCTCTCCCAAGAGCTCTCGCTCTATATACTACTATCTCAGAAAGCGCCAGGGTTATTCCAAATTCAAAGCCCTTTTGAACATCTACACCAGCTACTACAAATTTGGACAAACATTGGTAGACAAAACTACCATATCCTCCGGTTTCAAAGATCGTTTTACCTATGAATTTGATGGCATTGAACGAATCGAAAACTTACTTCGAGATGGCAAAGGCGGTATCTTGTTAAGCGCCCATGTCGGAAATTTTGAGGTATCCGAATTTTTCTTGGATGATATCGGTGGAATGAATAAAATTAGTCTGGTCACCTGGGATCAAGAGCATGAAAAGATAAAAGACTATATGGAGCGGGTAACCTCCAAATCGAACATTAAATTTATCTTGATACGCGAAGACATGTCCCATATCTTTGAAATTCATCAGGCCATAAGCAATGGTGAGTTGGTCGTTTTTACCGGGGACCGCTATATCGAAGGTTCCAAAATTCTAGAGGAAGAACTAATGGGTGCTAAGGCAAAATTCCCATTAGGGCCATACCGCTTGGCTTCAAGATTAAAAGTACCTGTACTCTTTGTGTATGTAATGAAAGAATCCAAAAAACATTATCATCTTTATGCTCGGGATGTGAGCGTCAAAAGAGGTGATGCACAGGGAGTTCTTAAAGCGTATACCGAGAACCTTGAGTGGATTTTACAGAAATATCCTTTGCAGTGGTTTAATTATTTCGATTTTTGGAGTGATAAAAATAATCAATGAAAGAAGTTTTAGTTGTTTACTACTCCCAAACGGGGCAATTGGCCGACATCATCAATAATATCGTTTCAACGGTAAAAGATGATGATATCAATATTACCTATCACAAAATCTTACCCAAAAGACCATTTGATTTTCCGTGGAAAGAAGAAGATTTCATGGGTGCATTTCCTGATTCATTTTTACAGATTCCGCATGAAATTCATGAACCAGATGCAGAAATTCTAAACCAAACGTATGATTTGGTCATCTTGGGGCACCAAGTTTGGTACCTTTCTCCATCAATCCCT
>CALIJE010000153.1 GCA_938017825.1 uncultured Flavobacteriaceae bacterium | reverse complement strand
GTGCCCAGACCCGCCGCCAAAACGAAAGTGAGTATATCGGTAAGTTCATATTTAATCCATCCCGAGGCATTCCACATGGCGTTTAGGCCACTGTAATAGGGAATGGTCAGCAGGTTAACGGCAGCAAGCAAAAAACCGCGGAGATAGCTATTTCTTTTGCTGACCTTGACCTTATTATCCTTTGGCTTTTTAGTGTTTTTGCTTTTGGCAGCCCTAAAAAAATATAACGCGAAAAAGGCGAATACCGCTAAAGCTATTTTCAGCAACCAATCTGTGACTTCGGGATTATTGAACAGGAATTTCGAAATCATTACAGCTATATAAGCCTGTAATAGAATCATACTCGATACCCCAAGGCTAAAAATGACACCGTTCAACTTGCCTTTTTCAACGCTTACTTTTGCAGCGTTCATATTAAGCAAGCCAGGGGGTACTGTGGCCATTGCAGCGGCTGAAAAAGTGGCAAAAAACAAAATAAGAAGGTGTTGCATTGTGCTTTCGAAATTGATCGGTATACCAAGTACTAGTTCAATCTGAACTGAATATAGGTAATTGGTTTGCCTATTTCAAGGTACTGATTTTCATAGAAAGTCTGAATTTTTAATACCTCTTCAGGACTTCCAGCATTTTTATAGACGTCATGGTTCGCGTAGGTAATTTCAAGGCCTAGACCATGCAGCAATCCGAGGGTATAACCATGCATGAACTCACTATCGGTCTTAAGGTGAACAAACCCGCCTGGAACCAATATTTTCCTGTATTTCTCAATAAAAACCTGGTTCGTCATTCGGTGTTTCGTTCGTTTGTATTTTATCTGTGGGTCGGGGAAGGTAATCCAGATTTCTGAAACTTCGTTTTTCGCAAACAGCTTATCTATAAGTTCGATTTGTGTTCTCAAAAAAGCCACATTGTTGAGTTTTTCTTCTAGAGCAGTTTTGGCACCGCGCCAAAAACGGGCACCTTTAATATCGATTCCTATAAAGTTTTTTTCACTGTTTTGTCTGGCCAGGCCTATTGTATATTCTCCCTTACCGCAACCTAGTTCTACTACAATAGGATTGGAGTTGCCAAAATGTTCTGACCACCTCCCCTTTACGGAAAAACCTGCTACCACTTCATCACGGGTGGGCTGTATGACATTGGCAAATGTTTCGTTCTCCTTGAATCGCTTCAGCTTATTTTTACTGCCCATTTCGAAATCCTGTTTGGTGGGGCAAAACTAATCATTCTTATCGAAGGCCAATAAATCTTCGGCAGGTTCGTCTTCCGCAACTTTCTCTAAGGTAAATGAGAATTCAGATCCTACTCCAGGAACACTTTCAACATATATTTTTTCTCCATGCGCCTCAATAATATGTTTCACAATTGAAAGGCCAAGCCCAGAACCTCCTTCACTTCTACTTCTGCTGCTATCAACTCTATAAAAACGCTCAAAAAGTCGCGGCACATGTTTATCATCAATGCCCTCTCCGTTGTCGGTAACCCGAACAATTACCTTGTTTTGAATAAGGTTTTCAACACTAACCTCGGTTGTACCATCTTCATTCCCGTACTTAATTGAATTAACTAGTAGATTGGTTAAGACCTGCTGTATTTTTTCTCGATCTGCCAACACCATAATCGGGTTGGCATACTCCATATCGAAAGTTAGCACAATCTTCTTTTTAGACGCCTTCATTTCCAAAAGCTCAAAGACATTTTTAATCAACTCAACAATATCAAAATCTGAAGTATTTACGTTTAGTTCACCTGCCTCGAGTTTTGTGATCAGGTCAAGATCTTTAACAATGTATATAAGCCTATCGACCGCCTTATTGGCCCTTTGTAGGTATTTTTTGCGCACATTCTTGTCATCAATAGCACCCCCCAAAAGGGTTTCGATAAAACCCTGTACAGTAAAAAGGGGCGTTTTCAATTCGTGAGACACATTCCCCAAAAAGTCTTTTCTATATTCTTCCCTTACCTTCAAGGTGTCGATTTCGATTTTTTTGTCCTTTGCGAATTTTTCGATTTCCGCTGTTAAGGTCTTCATATCGGTGGTAATCGGATCTGAAGTGAGGCTCGAAGATTCCAGGAGCGCAACATCATCATATATCTTTTTTATCCTTCTATATATAAATCGTTCTATTCTAATTTGAATTATCAAAAAAGTCGTCAGAAAAATGGCAAGACAGAAAAAACTCAAAATCCTCCAATCGAGTTGATGAAAAGTGAAGAGCAGACCTGCCAAGATCAGTACCGATAAGAACGTAATGAAAAGAGCAGAACGTAGGGCAAACTTATAAGATCTTTTAAGCTTTATCGCCATGCACTTATTTGGAAGATTAGACTGCTATGAAGCGCGCAAATATTGTATGAAAGCAAGATACAAAATACGTTTTAGAGTACGAATTTATAGCCGACACCTTTTACCGTTTTGAAGTGTTCTTCTCCAATTTTTTCGCGTAATTTTCGAATATGAACATCTATTGTTCGGCCCCCTACCACAACTTCATTGCCCCAAACCCGATCTAAAATTACTTGGCGTTTGAACACCTTATTTGGTTTAGAAGTCAACAAGGATAACAACTCGAATTCCTTTCTGGGAAGTACCATTTCTACGCCGTCATTAATAACCTTATATTCTTCACGGTTGATCGTTATATTCCCAACGGTAAAGATATCCTCGGCTTCGGCATTTTCGCTTTTTAAGCGTCTTAACAAGGCTTTAACCTTACTAACCAAGACCTTCGGCTTTATGGGTTTGGTAATATAGTCGTCTGCACCAGCATCAAAACCCGCCACTTGCGAATAGTCCTCACCACGTGCAGTCAGAAAAACGATAATAGTATTTTCCATCTCGGGTGTTCTACGCAGAACCTCGCAGGCCTCAATACCATCCATCTCTGGCATCATTACGTCTAGGATGATCAAATGCGGCTTCTTCTTTTTTGCTTTGGAAATACCCGCCACACCATTTTCGGCTGTAAACACTTGATAGCCTTCTGCAGAAAGATTGTAACTAACGATTTCTAAGATATCGGGTTCGTCATCTACCAGCAGTATTCGCGTATCTTTCTTTTTCATCTTCGTGAATTTGGTTCGTTGTTTCCCAAATGTAAATATAAAACCTTTACAAAATTAGCAGGGCGTATGAATCATTGCTATGGTAACCTTAGCGTAACGGAAACATAAGAAATATATAACACAGACATTGTGCGACCCTCTTTACAAACGGCAAATTATTCCAAAATAGCACCATAAAGGGAGTTTCAACACTGTTAAAATTTATTTTTTTAACAGTATTTTCAACATTTTGGCCGAATTTTTGAACTGTTCACATAAAAATGCACAAAATAAAACGGCAGTTTTGCTACCTTTGTGCCATACATCAATACATGAAGAAACTTTTACTTCTTATTTCTTTATTTTTTATTTCTTTTAGTTATGCCCAGGAATCGGGCACTAATGGCGATATTGATGGTTTCAAGCTATACCCGAACCCCGTAACTCAAGGCAAGGTAAATATCATTACCAAGGCAGATGCGCCCAAGAAAGTTCATATCTATGATGTTTTGGGCACACAAGTACTTGAGACGACAATCTTAGGGTCAGAATTAGACCTTACGGATTTAGATGCGGGTGTCTATTTACTCCGTGTGTTTCAAAAGGATAATGTGGCTACAAGAAAGCTCATCATTAAGTAGTTGTGCTTCGCATAACGCTATATTAAATTAGTCGTTTTACTGCATAAAACTTCGATAAGGTGTATCAACTTTGTCGCTTGCCTACAAAATTTACCATTTCACAACAATTTTGACATCTAACGGCCTCATTGACCTATCTTTATGGTATTGACCCCAAATCAATAGCGATGAAATTACTTTACACCCTCCTATTTGCAGTGTTCACTTTAAGCATTTCTGCCCAGGAAATATCGGTTTCGCAAACAGCTGAAATGACCGAAATTCCAGGTTTTAAACTGTACCCCAACCCGACCTTTGATGATGTCATATATATTACAACCCAACAAAATGCACCCAAAGAAATCACTATATATGATATTTTTGGAAAGGTTGTACTTCGCAATAGAATAACGAATACCGAATTGGATATCTCCCACCTAGACTCAGGTGTTTACGTACTTCAAGTTGTTGAAAACAAGAAGAGTATCAGCCGCAAGTTGGTCATCAAATAATTCAATTGATTTCGACTACCATTAATTTCCTTGCTTAGAATTTGAAACTGCCTATGAAGTGGTTCAGTCGAATTACATTTCCATTTTTAAAACAGTCTCCTAAATTGGGTATTTTTGACCCATGATCGCTCCTGAATCCGTTTTCAATATTTCAACTGATCTGCATTCAGGCAAGTCTTACCATCAATTTGAATCGGTAGCACTTTCAATCTTCAAACATCAATATCAGCACAATCCTTTATATCGGAAATTTTGTGAGCATCTCGATGCCACCGACACTGGGGTTTCAAGTCTGACCGAAATTCCTTTTTTGCCCATTGAATTCTTTAAGAATAAGATAGTTGTAAGCAATACCTTCGAAGCAGATGCTGTTTTCAGCAGTAGTGGTACTACAAATAGTGTAAAAAGTAAACACTTTGTAACCAATATCAACATATACCAAGAAAGCTATCGTCGAGGGTTCGCCCATTTTTTTGGTGATATTTCGGAGTATTGCGTATTGGCTCTCTTACCGTCTTATCTTGAACGCGAGGGTTCTTCATTGATTTATATGGTAGATGATTTTATTGCACAAAGCCAACACCCTGCAAGTGGATTTTATTTGGATGCACTAGATGATCTTGCTGCAGCGCTTGCTCAATTAGACGCCCAAGGCACAAAAATTTTGCTTATTGGGGTTTCATTTGCATTGCTAGATTTGGTAGAAAGACATCGTTTTAACCTTAAGAATACCATTGTAATGGAGACTGGAGGAATGAAAGGACGCCGTAAAGAAATGATTCGAGAAGAATTGCACCAAGTACTGCAAGACGGATTTGGGGTGACTCATATCCATTCAGAATATGGGATGACCGAATTACTTTCCCAAGCCTATTCCAAAGGGGCCGGAATTTTCAGGTGCCCACCTTGGATGCAAATCCAAATTCGCGATACGGAAGACCCCTTAACCCAACAGCCTAATGGCAAAACCGGTGGCATTAATGTAATAGACTTGGCAAACTTCAACTCCTGCTCTTTTATCGCCACCCAAGACTTGGGCAAACTACATACAGATGGTAGTTTTGAGATTTTAGGACGTTTTGACCATTCCGATATTCGAGGATGTAATTTGATGATGCTATAGATTCTTCTAGGAAACTACGAGCAGAAAGTAGTTTTTCTTTCCGCGCTGCAGAAGCACGAACTTATCATTGATCAAATCGTCTGTTGTGATCTTATGGTCTTCTTTGACCTTTTCTTTATTAACGGAAATTGAATTTTGTTTTAGCTCGCGGCGTGCTTCCCCGTTAGAACCCAAGAAACCCGTTTTGGCTGCAAGTGCTGCAATCATATCTAAGCCTTCTTCAAGATCTGCATTGTCTATAGCTGCTTGCGGCACCCCATCAAAAATGTCTAAAAAGGTCTTCTCATCAAGTTGTTTAAGGTCTTCGGAAGTTGATTTTCCGAATAAAATAGCACTGGCTTTTTCCGCATTCTCCAAGTCGTCTTTAGAATGCACCATAATCGTTACTTCTTCTGCCAGCTTTTTTTGAAGGGTCCTGAGGTGTGGTGCTTCTTTATGCGCAAGCACTAAACTTTTGATTTCATCTTGGGCAAGAAATGTAAAAATCTTGATATACTTCTCTGCATCGGCATCAGATGTATTCAGCCAATATTGATAGAATTTATAGGGTGAGGTGCGCTCGGCATCCAACCAAATGTTACCTGCCTCGGTCTTTCCGAATTTGCTGCCATCTGCCTTTGTAATTAATGGACACGTTAGAGCATAGCCCTTGCCACCACCTATTCTTCGGATCAGTTCGGTACCGGTAGTAATGTTTCCCCATTGGTCGCTCCCGCCCATCTGCAGTGTACAATTGTGATTTTTGTAAAGGTGAAGAAAATCGTAACCCTGCACCATTTGATATGTAAACTCTGTAAACGACATCCCTTCTTTGGCCTCGGAAGACAAACGCTTTTTTACAGAATCTTTCGCCATCATGTAGTTTACGGTAATGTGTTTCCCTATATCACGAATAAAATCGAGAAACGAAAAATCTTTCATCCAATCATAATTGTTTACCAGTACGGCGGCATTGGGAGAATTGCTTTTAAAATCGAGAAAGCGCGCTAATTGTTCTTTCAAGGCTTCTTGGTTTTGCCGCAGGGTTTTTTCGTCGAGTAAATTGCGCTCAGCGGATTTTCCCGAAGGGTCACCTATCATTCCCGTCGCACCGCCGACCAAGGCGTAGGGTTTGTGTCCGGCCAATTGAAAATGACATAACATCATTACCCCTACCAAATGGCCAATATGCAATGAATCGGCAGTTGGATCTATCCCTACATAGGCCGATTGCATACCGCTCATTAAATGCTCCTCGGTACCTGGCATCGCATCGTGCAACATACCTCTCCATTTTAACTCTTCAACAAAATTCAAAGCCATGCTAATTCAATTTTCTTCCCTGCAAATATAAAGAACTCGTTTTGGGTTTTCTGTCTTACTCAGCAATCGAAATTAAAATAGTCCTAGACCGGTCGCAAAATTTTTACGGCATGTTTTTGGGTTTTCCTCATGACTGGGCTAAGGCAATTTATTAAACCTCAAATCGCTACCTTTAACCAATGATTTTGGTTACTGGTGGCACGGGTTTGGTCGGTTCGCATTTGCTTCTGCATTTGGTACAAACAGGACATCATGTACGGGCTATATTTCGCAATTCGAGCAAGCGCTCGGATGTTCAAAAAATCTTTGGGTACTATAGCGATGATAGTGAATTGCTTTTTGGAAAAATCGATTGGGTACCGGCCGATCTCAATGATCTTCCCGCATTGGAAGAGGCTTTTAAAGGGGTTACTAAGGTCTTTCATGCCGCAGCCATGATTTCATTCGACCCCAATGACTATGATCTACTCTTAAAAACCAATGTTGAAGGCACCGCTAATATCGTAAACCTCTGTTTGGAACATTCTATTGGCAAACTCTGCTATGTTAGCAGTATAGCCGCTATCGGAAAAACCACGGATGCCACTCCGATTACCGAAGATACTGAATTCACCCAACAACATGCAGATGTCTACGCCCGCTCTAAATACGCCGCGGAGCTAGAGGTTTGGAGAGCTTCGCAAGAAGGTTTAGCGGTTGTGATAGTCAATCCCGGCATTATTATCGGGCCTGGTTTTTGGAAAGGCGGTAGCGGCACCTTATTTACGACAGCCAATAAAGGTTATCGGTACCATCCACCAGGGGGGACAGGGTGCGTCACTGTTATTGATGTTGTTCGTATTATGACAACCCTTATGGATTCGTCTATAGTAAAAGAACGCTTTATCGCCGTTTCCGAGAATAGAACTTTTAAAGAGATCATGACACTGTTTGCGACAGCATTAGGTACAGTCGCGCCCATAAAAGAACTTAAAATTTGGCAGCTTAAGCTTCTGCGTATTCTAGATATTCTTTGGTATTTGATATCCCGAAAAGGAAGACGCATTACCAAAAACGGAATTGAATCTGTAAAACGGCGCAATTTTTTTAACAGCAAGAAAATCGAGTCCATGCTCGGGTTTCAATTTGAACCTATAGCTGATACCATTGTCTTTTCTTGTAAACTTTTTAAGGAAGAGAGTCGGCCTTGAGTTTCTTTTCTCGCAAGGCTTTGGCCTCATCTCTCTGTTTTTTCAAACGAATGCTATCCTTCTTGCGTTTGGCTTGGCTCATGGCCTTGGAATCGGTTTCTAGTCTTTTTTCAACTATTTTGAAAATTCTCTCGTACTCTGCCGGTTTCGAAACATAGTAACGATCACTTTCCACAAATTGAAGACTATCAACTTCAAATTTACTCAAGACATACTCGGTCGGTTCTATATTGTTTTCTCTAAACACTGCAGAATTAGTGGTTTTCGCCGCGTTCACAATAGCCATCTCTTCAATAATGTCGGCCATTTTTTCTTTTGATATTAGATTGTTCGGTCTAGATATCAATTCTTCCCCGCATGAAACCATCAACATAATGACAATACAATATAAGAACCACTTTTTCATATTAATCTCTATCGAACGTTAAGCGCTTGGCATTTCTTTGCTCTGAAAAATTGCCGTTTGCATAAGCCAAATGGCCATTTATAAAGGTATGGGTTATCGCAGATGAAAATGTATTGCCTTCGAAAGGGGACCAACCGCAATGATAGGCAATATTCGATTTGGATACGCGCCAGGGTGACTTCAAATCTGCTACGACGATATCGGCATAATAACCTTCCCTGATGTATCCTCGTTTACTGATTTGAAACAATATCGCCGGATTGTGGCACATCTTTTCCACGATTCTTTCTAATGAGATGACCCCTTCGTGGTACTTTTCCAACATTGCGGGAAGAGCATGCTGCACCAACGGCCCGCCAGATGGCGCTTTGGTATACATATTGTCTTTTTCTTCTAAAAGATGCGGGGCATGGTCGGTAGCAATAACATCCAAACGATCATCTAGCAAAGCTTCCCAAAGCTTTCTACGATCATCGGAAGTCTTCACCGCCGGGTTCCATTTAATTAATGTTCCCTTATCCGCATAATCTTCATCTGAAAACCACAGATGATGAATACAAACTTCTGCGGTTATTTTCTTTTCACTTAAGGGGATATCATTTCTGAACAATTCGGTTTCCATCGCTGTCGACAGATGAAATACATGTAGTCTTGCCCCTGTCTTTTTTGCTAGCGCGATAGCTTTGGAAGACGACAAATAACAAGCTTGGGCACTGCGGATCAGTGGATGATAACGTACCGGAATGTCATCGCCGAACTGCTTCTTGTATTTTTCAATATTTTGCCTAATGGTGGTCTCATCTTCGCAATGCGCTGAAATTACCATATCTGTATTCCGAAAAATCTGTTCGATGACCACTTCATCATCAACGAGCATATTTCCGGTAGAGGAACCTAAAAACAGTTTTACTCCTGAACAAGCTTTCTTATCCAATCGTTTTAGTTCTTCGAGATTATCGTTGGTCCCTCCGAACAAAAAAGAATAATTCGCGAAGGCACTCTTATGTGCCATGGCAAACTTTTCTTCCAGCTTTTCTATTGTGGTGGTCTGTGGTTTGGTATTGGGCTGTTCCATAAAGGTGGTGATTCCTCCAGCAACGGCAGCTCTGCTTTCTGTAGCGATCGTTCCTTTATGGGTAAGGCCCGGCTCGCGAAAATGAACCTGATCATCTATAATGCCGGGCATTACATAATTTCCCTCGACATCGAATACCTCGGCATTCGCATCGGTAATACCCAAACCTATTTTTTGAATGATATCATCCTGTATCAGAATATCGCTCTCAAAGATGATACCTTCATTAACGATACGCGCATTCTTTATTAACTTCTTGGTCATTCTTAAAATCTATTTTTTTGAAACATACTCCGCAACTTCATTACAAAAACACCCCAAATGGCCTCTTTGATAATAGAACCGCTCATTTTGGATTTTCCCTTTACACGATCACGAAAAATAATCGACACCTCTTCGATCTTGTAGTTTTGCAGGTAGGCCCTAAACTTCATCTCTATTTGGAAAGCGTAACCAACAAAGCGAATAGAATCTAAATTGATGGTTGTGAGCACATGCCTTTTGTAGCAAACAAAACCGGCCGTCGGATCATGTACCCGCATACCTGTGATCATTTTCACATAGACCGAAGCACCGTATGATAACAACACCCTATATAAAGGCCAGTCAACGACATTTACCCCCTTTTTATAGCGAGACCCAACACTTACGTCAGCTCCGTTTTTACATGCCAAATGCAAGCGAAGTAAATCTTGTGGATTATGGGAAAAATCGGCGTCCATCTCAAATATGTAGTCATATTTTTTTTCTATTGCCCATTTAAACCCATGAATGTAGGCAGTGCCCAATCCCGATTTTTCATGCCGCACTTCCAAAAAAAGTCGACTACTAAATTCTGATTGTAATTTCCTGACCGCATCAGCAGTACCATCGGGAGAATTGTCATCTACAATGAGCACATGAAAATCTCTTCTGAGTTCAAAAACGGCCTTTACAATGGCCTCAATATTCTCAATCTCATTGTAAGTGGGAATAATGACAAGACTATCAGACATTGCTTCTTATTAATTATAGGCTATTCGAACAAAAATAGTGTTTTAAACCACCGTGGTAAAACCACCAAAGGGTTTTATGCTTTTTTTAAAACAAGAACCCGTAATTTTGTTTTCGACAACCGTGATCAATGCCTTCAAAACTTCCAAAACTTCTTCTCATACTGGTTCTTACGATTTTCGTGCTCAATCTTGTTCAGGCATATTTTATGGAGCTCATTTTTGACGAGGCTTACTATTGGCATTTCGCCCAAGATATGGCCTTTGGGTATTTTGATCACCCACCTATGGTGGCATGGCTGATCGGCTTGGGAAGCTATTTTTTGGACGGAAATCTAGGGGTCAGGTTTTTGAGTTGTCTATTATCGGCAGGTACACTCCTCGTGTTGTGGAAAACCGTCGACGACCCCAAGAAATATAATTATGTACCTCATTTTGTGGTACTGGTCTTTTCAATGACCTTGCTAAATTTTTACGGATTCCTTACCCTGCCCGATACCCCTTTACTATTTTTTTGTGCCCTTTTCCTATATGTCTACAAGCACTTTATTGAAAGACCTTCCTGGCTTCTTGCCTTAGTGCTTGGGTTGGTCATGGCGGCCTTAATGTATAGCAAGTACCATGCTGTGCTTGTGATTGTTTTTGTATTGCTTTCCAATCTAAAACTGCTTTCGAATAAATTTGCCTGGTTCGCTGTGATCATAGCCTTGGCAGCATATACCCCTCATTTTGTATGGCTCTATGACAAGGATTTCATCTCTATTCAGTACCACTTGTTCGAACGCCCTAACAATGCATACGATTTCAACAAATACACACTCGGCTTTTTAATTAACCTAGTAGCCTTGTTCGGGTTTACCTTTCCGTGGATATACAGATCGCTCTATCGCACCAAAAGAGATTCTTCTTTTACCAAAGCGCTTTTGTTTTTAGTCTATGGGGTCTTGTTGTTTTTCTTTTTCTCGAGTTTTAACCGCAGGGTACAGACACAGTGGATCATTGTGATTTGTATACCTATGGTCCTCTTGGTATTCAATGACATGATGCGCGATAAGATTAGCCGTAAATGGATTTTTAGAATGGGATTGGTGAATATCCCCATTCTACTATTACTGCGACTCATTATGGTATTCGAGGAAATATCCCCAATTCACTACGAAAGTCATGGGAACAAAGAATGGGTCGAACAGGTAAAGAAGAAAGCGAAAGGTGCGCCGGTGGTATTTGAAAACAGCTATCGGCTTGCTCCCATGTATGCCTACTATAGCGGCGAGACCTCCTATTCTCTGAATAATATTTTTTACCGTCAAAATCAATTTAGTATAGACGATAGTGAGGCTGCTGTTCAACATCAAAAAGTTTATCATATCGCCAAATCGCCAAAGACCAATGAAGTCGCCTTTGTTAACGAGGAGGGAACTGAATTCTATGGCAATTTTATCGATAATTTTGAGAGTTATAGAAAATTACGGTGTGAGGTTGTTGGAGACCATTTTGAATTGGATTTTGAAAAGGAACTGACGCTCTCGGTCTATAATCCGTACCCTGAGGGCATTCCACTACATAAATTGAAATTTTCTGTGGTCTATTTGAATGAGTTCAAACGCCTTCCGAATAGCGTTCCTATCAAAGTACAAACTGTCGACGAAAATATATTGGTGCTGCAATCAAATGAAAAGACAAAATTCACGTTTATGCTACCACAACCAAAATTGAATGGCCCAGGCTATTTTAGAATTGCGATTTCAGAAAATGATTTGCGCTACGGCCTAAACGGAAAACCTATCAAGTTAGAGTAATGGAACCTATTGTACGTACTACCGGCACCATCGATTGGATTACCATCTTGCTTTTCGCAAGCTTGGTTTTTGTCGTAGTCGCCAAAGGTCTTTTCTATGGTCGATTTCTGAACTTCATGATTCTTCCCTTTAATAACAAGTATGTATTCATGTACAATAAGAAAGACAAGCTGCGTAATTGGTTTCATGTTTTTATTACCATTTTCCAGTTGATCAATTTTTCTCTTTTCGCCTATTTGGCACGAAACATATTGCTAGACCTTCCACACGATGCCAATCCGTTGGAGTTTCTCATCATTATGGGGTTCGTATTTCTATTCTGCACGGTTAAGGTATTTTTACAATTGAGCAATGGTTTCATTTTCGGTTCTTCGAAGCCGTTCTCTGAAATAGTTTTTAAGAAGCTCTCCTACCTTAATTATAGCGGTTTGATCATGTTTCTGGCCAATGTTATATTATCCTTTGTGATCAACGACTCAAAAATTGTAGTATTTGTAGCAATTTTGCTCATTCTTTTGATCAATGTCATAGGTTGGGTCACCGCTTTACAGAATCATCAAAAGTTCATTGCTACTCATTTTTTCTATTTTATTTTGTACCTTTGCGCACTTGAAATTGCACCCTTGGTCATCATAGGAAGCTACCTAAACCACTGAGAAATATGAAAGTAAAAACGATTTTGGTATCTCAGCCAGAACCGAAAATGGAAAACTCTCCCTATGCCAAACTCATAGATAAGGAGAAGGTAAAGGTAGATTTTCGCCCCTTTATTCATGTAGAGGGCGTAGACGCTAAAGATGTTCGTCAGCAAAAAATCGACCTCAACAACTATACGGCCATTATTCTCACCAGTAGAAATGCGGTAAACCATTATTTTAGGCTTGCTGAGGAAATGCGTTTTAAAGTGCCCGATTCCATGAAATATTTTTGTCAATCAGAGGCCGTTGCCTACTACTTGCAAAAATATGTGGTCTACAGAAAACGGAAGATCTATGTCGGCAAAAGGAACTTTGTAGATATGGTCCCCATGTTCAAAAAATATAAGGATGAGAAGTTTCTCTTACCATCCTCTGATTCATTAAAACCAATTGTTCCTGAAACTTTGGATAATTTGGGCGTTAACTGGACACGAGGAATTTTCTATAAGACGGTTATAAGTGACCTTTCGGATCTTCGTGATGTATATTATGATATCTTGGTGTTTTTTAGCCCTTCTGGTATTGAATCATTGATGAAGAATTTTCCAGACTTTGAGCAAAACGAAACACGCATTGCTGTATTCGGAAATTCTACCGTAAATGCCGCCAATGAAGCAAGTCTTCGAATTGATATTCAGGCGCCAACACCTGAAACTCCATCGATGACCATGGCATTGCAGAAATATATAACCAACGCCAACAAGAGATAAGAAAGTTCACTTCTTTAGACCTTTGGTGTATGACTAAAAGAATAGCCCCGTGATTGAATCACGGGGCTATTCTTTTCCTAAAATCAACTTACAACTTAATACGCGTACCGCTGAGGTCCTCCACGACGAATTTCCTCGGTAGCATACTCCTCGAACTTCTTAAAGTTTTCCCGAAACGCATTACTCAATCTAAAGGCCGTGTCGTAATAGGCCTTATCATCGTTCCATGTGGTTCGGGGACTCAACACCTCGGTAGGCACCCCGGGGCACGTTCTCGGTTGCGCCACTCCGAAGACCGAGTGGATATGATAATCATCATAATTATACAATCCTAGATCTCCGTTGAGCACTGCATTGATCATTGCGCGGGTATACTTTAATTTCATACGTGTACCAACCCCATACGGGCCACCTGTCCAACCCGTATTGACCAACCATACATTTACCCCGGCATCTTTCATTTTATCGCTCAGCATCTCGGCATACCTTGTAGGGTGTAAAGGCATGAACGGAGCACCAAAGCAGGCAGAGAAAGACGGAATAGGTTCTTTTACGCCTGCTTCCGTCCCGGCAACTTTAGCCGTATATCCAGATATAAAGTGATACGCAGCCTGACTGGGTGTCAATTTAGATATTGGTGGTAATACCCCAAAAGCATCGGCCGTTAGAAAGAAAATGTTCTTCGGATTCTCACCGAGCGACGGTTGCTTAATATTTTCAATATGATAAATCGGATAACTTACCCGTGTATTCTGGGTAATAGAGGTGTTTTCAAAATCGACCTCCCCCGAAGTGTTCATAATCACGTTTTCAAGGATGGCCCCCTTTTTTATCGCGCCAAAAATTTCGGGTTCTTGTTCGGCCGATAGGTTGATTACCTTGGCATAACAACCTCCTTCAAAATTAAATACGGCATTTTCGTTGTTCCAACCATGTTCGTCATCACCAATTAATTTGCGATTTGCGTCGGTTGATAACGTTGTTTTTCCCGTACCCGACAGTCCGAAAAAGATCGCAGTATCCCCTTTCTTACCCACATTTGCCGAGCAGTGCATGGGCAGGGTATTTTTTTGTACAGGAAGAATAAAATTCAAGGCCGAAAAGATCCCCTTTTTAATTTCCCCAGTGTAACCGGTTCCACCGATCAACGCAATTTTTCTTGTAAAATTTAGAATAGCGAAGTTATGCTGGCGCGTACCATCAACTTTCGCATCGGCCATAAACCCAGGGGCATTGATAACCGTCCATTCTGGGTCAAAGTTTTTCAATTCTTCATTCGTGGGGCGAATGAACATATTGTAGGCGAACATATTCGACCAAGGGTATTCGTTGATTACCCGTATATTCATTCTATAATTCGCATCCGCACAAGCATAGCAGTCGCGCACATACAATTCCTTATCATTTACATAGTCAATAACCTTATCGTATAGGGCATCGAATTTTGAAGGTTCAAATGGGATATTGATATCGCCCCACCACACCTTGTTTTCAGTGATTTTGTCCCTAACGATAAAACGATCCATAGGAGATCTTCCGGTAAATTCTCCGGTATTAACCGCCAAAGCGCCCGAGGAAGCTTCCTTCCCCATCTCTTTCTCTATTGTGATTTCATGAAGTTTTGATGGAGAGAGCTGATATTGAATGTTATCATGCGTTATGCCGTACCCTTTAAGCGAAACGGAAGTCGGAACTTTTTTCGAATTATTCATTCAGATACTGTTTTGATGGTGCAAAATTATGATAAATTTACTATTTGGCATTTAAATTTGAGAATATATTAGTTGAAGTACTTGAGTCTTCGATAAGGTAGTTGTTCATCATTGATTTTTCAAAGAGCCTAATGCGAAAATAGCTATCATCCATTTAAAAAGTAATATTAAAATTTTGCCGCCATTTCTTTATATGATTTTGACACCCTTTAATAAATCAAAAGACCAAGGGAATCACAAATTGAAAAGTTAGAATTAAAAAAATGACCGCAATTATATTTAGTATAACCCCTACGCGAGCCATTTGATAAACCTTTATATGGCCACTCGCAAATACAATTGCATTGGGAGGAGTTGCCATCGGTAGCATAAACGCACAGCTACTTGCAATAGTTACAGGAATTAAAAGATGTAATATGGGTATGCCAAGGCCCAATGCTATGCCTGCTACAACTGGCGCCAATACGGCAACCAAGGCTACATTGCTCATTAATTCCGTCATAAATAGCATTAAAAATATCAAAAGAGCTGCCGTAAAAATAATACTTACATTGCTCGAAGCAATTGCAGTGGCAACTATATCTACGATTCCACTAACAGCCATTCCTTTTGCCAAGGCCAAACCCCCTCCAAAGAGAATGAGGATACCCCAAGCAAGATTTCTAGTGTCTGACCAAGTGATAAGAAAATCGCGCTCCTTAAAATTGTACGGAATAGTAAAAAGGGAAATTGCCGCGAATATACTTATTACCGTATCTGACAATCCTAAACTTGGAAAAATGTTATTGATGAGTACCCTGAATACCCATAAAAAAATGGTTACGGCAAATATGGCCAGTACCATTTTTTCCTTGCCTGAAATGGCGCCTAATTTTTGAAGCTCAGCATTCAAAACCTTTTTGGAAGCGTTAAACTTCAAATTTTTATTGGGAAACATCCATTTTACTAGAACCAAGTAGCAGGTGCTTACCATTAGTATTGAAAATGGTAGCCCTAAGCTCATCCATTTCAAAAATGAAATTTCAATATTGTACTGATTTTCCAACAAGCCAATCAATACAGAATTCGGGGGGGTGCCAATAACCGTCGCAATACCACCTGCATTTGCCGAAAAGGCAATGCCAAGCATTACACTTAAGGCAAAATTTTGATCGCTTTGCGTAAATCCGTCTGCATCATCCATTAGCAATTTGATAACTGAAATTGCGATGGGCAACATGACAACTGTACTGGCCGTATTGCTTATCCACATACTCAAAAAAGCTGTTGCAATCATAAAACCCAAAATCACTTTGTTTGGTGTAGTGCCGGTAAGTTTTATAATGCTAAGTGCAATACGCTTGTGAAGATTCACCTTTTCCAAAGCCATTGCCATAACAAATCCTCCGAAAAAAAGAAACACAATTGGGCTACCATAATTAGCACCTACTTCCGCAATCGGCATAATTTTTAATAGCGGAAAAAGCAACAATGGCAATAGTGCTGTAACCGAAATCGAAACCGCCTCGGTAATCCACCATATCAACATCCAACCGGCAACGGCAATTAATGCATCTCCAGTCTCAGATAAAATGGGTTTTGGCAAACAAAAAGAAATAATCAGGAATACTAGTGGCCCAAGAATAAGACCTATTCGCTTTGCTTTCATAATGATATTTAAAAAAACAGACTTCCACTTAAAAATAGAAGCCTGCTTAATCAACTTAAACTAAATCAAACTAACTTTTTGGTTGCTTAAAATTTAAAGCTTAGGTTAAAGTTATACCCGGCACCTGCAAGGCCAAATTGGGAAACTCGACGACTATACCCAAACATGCCACCTCCGTAGTTACCAGAGTGTGAGTGACGATCAGGATACACGTTAAAAATGTTGGATCCATTTATACCAATCGAGAAAGCGTCTGTTAGTTTATAAGACAAATTCAAGTCTACCAGGGTTTTTGCAGAAAAGGTCTGGTCTCTTGTTTCGATTACGCCACTGTTCCACGCATTGGCAATGGGGCTGGCACTCGGGTGCACATAATCAACTTCTCCAAATCTTGTCGCATTGGCAGCCAACGTAAACTTGTTCAGGTTCAGGATAGCGCCAAGGATGATTTTACTCCTAGGTTGTGCGACCTCTATTCTTGAAACCTCTTCACGATTAAACAACTCTTCTTCAAATCCTTCCAAAAACTCTCCTGTTTTGATAATTGGATTTCCATTTTCATCTCGCGGCACTTTGGTTTCCGTAAAGTTTCCAGCACCGGTTAAGGTCAGCGAACCAGAATTCCAAGGCATGTTATAACTCATTACAAAATCTACCCCTTTGGTCTTGGTATCAACTGCATTGGCCATAAACTGCACCTGTGATAAACCGGCAGCGCTCAAAATAGCATCGAATCTTGGGTCTTGAGCTCCATTGAATCTACCTGTAATTCCTATACGGTCTTTAATATCTATTTGGTACGCATCAACTGTCAGCGAGAAACCTTGAAATGGTTTGGCCGTGAATCCCAAACTCAGGTTCTTGGATGTTTCAGGTTTTAAGGCCTGAATTCCAAATTGTCTTCGTATTGGGCTATCCTCGGTAAGGTGGGCAATATTTACACCATCAATTGTACCATCGGGCAACGAGATAAACTGTAAACTAAAACTGCTAAAGAACTTCTGAGGTAATGACGGTGCCCTAAAACCGGTACTGAACGCACCTCTAAGGGCAAAATTGTCCCCTAGTTTGTAACGCGTAGCCAATTTGTAGTTAAAACGATCTCCGAAATCTGAATAATCCTCATATCGTCCTGCTAAAGTAACAAGCCAACTCTCAGAAAAATCAGCTTCTAAGTCTGCATAAAGCGCTGTATTGAAACGAAATTTATTCGTTGCATTGCCAGGCTGATATCCTGGAAAAACCTGACTCCCCGCTTCCTTGATACCACCGTCATAATTCTGCCAAGATTCTTCTTGACCGGCAAACTGTTGAAAGTTCTCTAATCTAAATTCGCTACCGAATGCCGTATTCAATGGAAAACCAATGTCATGGGATTTTGAAATATCTAGATTAAATACATTTTGCGCATACTTCAACTGCCCAGCATCAAATGATGTTGGTGATTCTAATCCTAAAGAGGCGTTGTTCGAATTAAAGATGGTCCATTTAAAAGAGTTTTGACCATAATCATTGCTCATATCGATATCCCAACCCTTGAATTCTGATCTTAGGCCTACCGTTCCGGATAAATCTTGAATATCAGAATCTAGATGAGGAGAGAAACCCAATGGCCATAAACCAGATTGTCTTCCCGTTTGATTAGGTCTTCTTAGAAACCCGGTTGCCGAACCTAAACGGTAGTTGTACATTGCGTTCGCATAGAAGGTACTTTTATCATTTAACGGTAATTCACTATTGATAACCATACCTGCGTTGGTGGTTCCAGAACCACCCATGTTTGCAACCCTTCGTCCAGTAAAATCATTCAATTCATTTACTTGAGCAAAACCAAATTGATCGCCAAACTGCGCATTGTATGCTGCAATTGCTTCAGGATTACCCTGGTTAAACGCGGCAAACTCAGCTACGGCATTGTCTCTTCTTGGATCATCTGCAGCAAACAATTCTATTGTATAATCATCCATCCTATTGAACATGTTTTTAGTCAAATAGTTCATCGTAAAATTTACGAAACCGCCTTTCTCCCCAACTTCTACGCCGTAATTCGCGCTCAATTGAAAATTTTCTCCCCCACCTTCACCTCTAGTTGACGCTAGATCAGGATTATTTGAATACGGATTAAAATCGTCTAAAAAGTCAGGTGCCTCTGGTGGAGCAGCCAAAAAGCCCGTTTGAACCTTAACCTCGCCCCTATTGATGTTCTTTTTAAGAATAATATTGATTACGCCTGCAATAGCGTCAGAACCATATTGAGCAGCAGCGCCATCTCGCAGCACCTCGATTCTTTCAATAGCGGCAGCTGGTATAGCATTCAAATCTGTACCTACTTGTCCTCTACCAACGGTACCATTTGCATTCATTAAGGATGACGCATGTCTTCTTTTACCATTAATTAGAACCAAAGTCTGGTCAGCTCCTAAACCTCTTAAAGCAATTGGATCAACATGATCTGTACCATGACCAATATTTTGTTTTGTTGAATGAAAAGATGGCGCCGCAAATTGTAGTATTTGAGAAGTTTCTGCCTGGGGAGTAGTTTCGAATATTTTTGTTCCAATAACGTCAACTGGGGCAACCGATTCTAACTGAGTTCTTGGCTTGCTTCTTGAACCGACCATCACAATTTCATCAAGCTGAGCTGCTGCTGCTTCAAGTTGAACCTCAATAGTTTCCCTATCCGTTACGTCTACTTCTATTGTTTTAAAACCTATATAGGAAATAACCAAGGTACTTTCGGCATCCTCTGGGATGGTCAAGGTAAAGTTTCCATCAAAATCGGTCTGTGTACCTACCGTGGTCCCCTTGACCAATACATTGGCTCCCGGAAGCGGTGCACCGGTATCATCTCTTACCGTTCCTTTGATATCTCGTTCTAAGCTCTGAATTTGTCCAAATTGCATTTTATCGGAAATTGGGGTAAGTACAATTTGTTTGGCGTTGATTTTATATTCAAAATATCCTAAGGAACTCATTCGATTCAATACCAGTTCTAGGGGTTCTTTGTTCGCACGTATTGAAATTTTACGATGATTATCTATTTCATTGATATTGTAGAAAAAATTAAACCCTGTCTGATTCTTAATGTCCTTTAGGACTAATTCTAAAGGAGCTTGCGAATAGTTTAAATTGATTTTCTTTTGAGCAATAACATCATTTGCTGATAATTGGCAAATGAGAAAAGACAAGAAAAGAAAACTAATTTTCATTTTTAAATTCATTGATTTACTGCGAGCTTTTTCAAGCACGTTGTACTCATCACAATTTTTCATAATTTTGGGTGTCTTTGATTATTAATAAATTATTTTATTGGTGGTCAATTAGGAAAAGGGAAGTGCTCCAACACTTCCCTTCCTTTATTTAGTCGCTAATAGTTATTATATTTTGTTGTATTTCATACTGAAAAGGCGTGCTCAACGAAATTGTTTCTAAAACAGATTCAATGCCTTCGTTTTCGAACTCCCCTTTATATACTTCATCACCAAGCTTCTTGGCATTGTTGACAAATTTTACTTGGTGCCTGCGTTCTAGCTTAGTCAAAATCTCTGAGAAGGTTAGATTATCAATTACGAATCTGTTCTCCATCCAAGCGGTAAACACTTCGGTATTTACTTTTCTTTGACTAAAATTGTTTTCGAATTTATTGTAATTGGCCTGGTAATTCGGTGTAAGCAGCATAGCATTCTCTGGCAATCTAGTCTCATAAACACTTACTGATCCTTCAACTAGGGTTGTAGCAATCGTATGGTCCGAACCGTATGACGAAATGTTAAACTTGGTCCCCAAGACTTTAACATCCACTTCTTGCGTATTCACAATAAAGGGGGCATCCATATTTTTGGTCACCTCAAAAAATCCTTCTCCTTCTAAATAAACGACTCTTTCTTTATCTGAAGCGATAAACTTTTGCGGAAAACGAAGTCTTGATCCTGCATTTAGCCAAACTAAGGTACCGTCAGATAAGGTCAATTTAAAGGTTTGGCCGTAAGGAATATAAACTTCATTGAAAATTGCTTCGGTCTCTGTTAGTTCCTTACGGTTGTCGAATACCATTTCATTGCCACCATGCCTAGCAATCACTTTCCCTGTTGCATCGGAAATTGTTTCAGTCCCCGTCGAACTTAGGATTTTCGTAGTACCATCGGCCAACTTGATTATAATTTCACTTCCTTCGGATAAATCAATTTGCTTGCCTATTGAAGTAATGACGGTATTGTTCTTGTCACCAGAAAATTCCTGTTTCACAAAAAACCCCGTAGTTACTAATATGGTTATTACAGCGGCATACTTTAAAACCGCGTAGAACGTATTGGGGGCCGTCTTTTTCGTATACACAGTTTTTGAAAACTTCTGAAAGGCTGACGCCGCATTAAAATCTTGTGCTAATTCTTTTCTTGAATCTCTAATGGCATTCTTAAAAAAAGTACGGTTTTGCTCCTTCTCTAAAACCCACTTTTTAAGCGTTTCTCTTTCTTGATCAGAAAGTTTACCATCAATAAATTTTTCAATCAGTTTATCGTACTTGGACATTAATCAATATTTATACTTTAAAGATGCGTTAATCTCAAAAAACCCCTATGTATTTTTTATTTTTCATAGTTTAGCACAGATTGTTTTCAAAATGAACGAGAAGAATTTGATAAAAAACTTGCGAAGTGGAAAGGCCAAAGCCTACGAGTATTTGTTTAATGAATACTATGATTGGCTTTGTAATTACGTTTACAATCTTTGCAATGATCGAAAGCTTTCAGAGGATATTGTACAGGATGCCATAGTCATATTCTGGGAAAAAAGAGAACGTCTACTTATTACGGGTTCATTAAAAAATTACCTGTTCAAGACATGCCATAATCAGTTCTTACAGTATATCAGAAAACAAAAAATCCAATTTGATACCCTTGACAAGATCAAATGGGATGTTATTGCAAATGCAGCCTATGAAGATGATTTATATGAGTTTAAAATGAATAAACTAAATAAGCTTATAGACCAACTTCCACCAAGATGTAAAGAGATCTTCATTCAGAATAAGTTGGAGAAAAAAAAGTATAAAGAAATTGCCTTAGATATGGGAATATCTATTAAAACGGTAGAAAATCAAATGTCAAAGGCACTTCACTTTTTAAGGGCTAATGCGACTTCTTTTCTTTTGTAACCCAAAAACCCAAAAGCAACCATCCCAATATTAAGAACAATCCGCCAATCGGGGTTAAGAAGCCTAGGGTGCCAAAATCAAAACTTGTAGTTTTATTGGTAGCTAAAAGATAAATAGAAAAGGAAAAGAGTAAAATTCCGCTTACAAGCAGATAGTAAACCAACTTCTTTTTCGATTCCGACAACATAGACGTACCCCCTAAAATCAATAGAAGCAGGGCATGGTACATCTGGTATTTAACACCGGTTTCAAAAGTGCTCAATTCGTCTGCGCTTAAAATGTTCTCCAAACCATGCGCACCAAATGCGCCTATGATGACCGCTAAAACCCCAAATGTGATTCCTGTTAAAAAAATTGTTCTGTTCATAACTTAAAGCGCATCTTTTCTTATAAATGTAACAATTTGATACCTTAGTCTTTCGTTTAACAAAAGTAATCAATCTGAAAAGGCATGCGCAATATTTTAGTACTTGGTGCTGGTAAATCAACCTCCTATTTGTTGGATTATTTTTTGGAGAAAGCTGCCAGTGAGCAACTACACCTCACCATAGGTGATCTTAATCCCGATGCCATTGCCGATCCTATAAAACACCATGATAGCTGCTCTGTAATGCAACTCGATATTTTAGAGGAGACGAGCAGAAAAGAAGCAGTTGCAGCAAGCGATATCGTTGTATCAATGCTTCCGCCAAGTCTGCATATTAAGGTGGCCGAGGATTGTATTGCCTTTGAAAAGCACTTGGTCACCGCCTCCTATGTGAGTGAGCAAATCAAAGCACTTGATGCTCAGGCAAAAGAAAAAGGACTTGTTTTTATGAACGAAATCGGTCTTGATCCGGGAATTGACCATATGAGTGCTATGCAGATTCTGGATCGTATTCGTGAAAAAGGTGGTAAGGTATTGTTGTTCGAATCGTTTTGCGGCGGACTGGTAGCCCCTGAATATGATGATAATCTGTGGAACTATAAATTTACTTGGAATCCACGCAACGTGGTGCTAGCCGGGCAAGGCGGTGCCGCACAATTTATTCAAGAGGGCACCTATAAATACATTCCCTATCATAAACTATTTCGCAGAACCGAGTTTTTCGAAGTAGAAGGCTATGGCCATTTTGAAGGCTATGCCAATAGAGATTCACTAAATTACCGAGAGGCGTATGGGCTACAAGATGTACTCACGCTATATCGCGGAACAATGCGTCGTGTGGGGTTTTCGAGGGCTTGGGATATTTTTATCCAGTTGGGGATGACAGATGATAGTTATACCCTTGAAGATTCGGAAGGCATGTCGTTTCGAGAATTTATCAACTTGTTCCTTCCCTATTCCCCTACCGATTCGGTTGAGTTAAAATTGCGACACTACCTTAAGATCGCTCAAGATGACATCAAATGGTTGAAGCTTCAGGAATTAGATCTATTCAATTCGGATAAAAGAATCCCCCTAAAGAATGCTAGTCCGGCTCAAATACTACAGTATATTCTAGAAGATAGCTGGACCTTGAAAGAGGACGAAAAAGATATGATTGTCATGTATCACAAATTCGGCTTTGAACTTAATGGCATCAAAAAACAAATAGATGCGCATATGGTTGTTCTAGGAGAAAATAGAACACACACCGCAATGGCAAAAACCGTTGGTCTACCTGTCGCTATGGCCACCTTGGCCATATTGAACAAAGAGATTACAACCCCTGGGGTTCAAATTCCGATACAAAAGGAGGTATATGAACCCATACTCAACGAATTGGCGCAGTATGGTATTGTTTTCAAGGAGTTTGAAGTGCCCTATCTAGGTTACGACCCTGAAGCCGTGTATGATAAGTAGTAGTTTTTAAACCATAATTTCCCTTTGGTAACAGCATCAAATAATTTCTATTAGTCATAAATTATTTAGCTTTACTACAAAATTGAAACTGCATATATGAAATCCAATTCGAAAAGTGTAAAAATTGATGGAATTGACAAGAAAATACTAAGGTTCTTGATGTCAGATGCACGCAAGCCCATTCTGGAAATTGCTAGGAATATCGGCATTTCGGGAGCAGCAATTCACCAGCGACTTCGAAAATTGGAAGCCTCGGGGCTTTTGGCAGGTTCAAAATTCATCATCAACCCGAAGGTCATGGGCTATACCACTATGGCCTATGTAGGTATTTTTTTAGACAAGGCCATGAGCAACCCGGCCGCAGTGAAGCAATTGCAAAAGATTCCAGAGGTATTGGAATGTCATTATACTACAGGGAATTGGTCTATCTTGATTAAGGTGCTCTGCAGAGACAATGAACACTTAATGCAGCTGCTCAATAAAGAAATACAACAGATCGAAGGTGTTTCCCGAACCGAAACATTTATTTCGTTAGACCAACAGATCGATCGTCAGATAACCATTTAGATGGTCCTATTTTTGGACCTGGAAATAGAAAGCCCGCCAAATCTAATTGGCGGGCTTTCTATTTAGTACTTTGTCATATAAGGGTTAATCTCGTCCACCCATAACTTGTAGTCCCCAATACACCAAAGTCGCAAGTGATCCGATGGCCGCCACCAAATATGTGCGTGCAGCCCATTTGAGGGCATCTTCAGAACCTTTGTATTCTTGCTGTGTTACGATATTCTTCGATTTCAACCAAGCCAACGCCCTGTTGCTCGCATCATATTCTACCGGCAGGGTCACAAAACTGAAAAGTGTAGCGAAACCCATCATGATCAGACCGGCTACAGCGACCCAATACCCGAGTCCCATTCCAGCAGCGGCACCAAGTGCAAGACCGCCAAAGACCACCCATGTGCTCATTCCTGAGGTTACCTGAACAACCGGAACCAATTTAGAACGCATTGCAAGCCATTCGTACGCTTGGGCATGTTGAACCGCGTGGCCCACTTCATGTGCGGCAACGGCAGCAGCAGCGGCATTTCGTTGACTGTATACCCCTTCGCTCAAATTCACCGTTTTGTTCTTAGGGTTATAGTGGTCGGTCAACATTCCACCGGTTGAAACTACTTTTACATCTGTAATTCCATGGTCCGCCAACATTTTTTCAGCGATTTCGGCACCACTCATTCCATTTTGCAAATGCACATTCGAATAGTGCTTGAATTTGCTCTTTAATCGGCTGCTCACCAACCAACTTACCAAGGCAATAGCCCCTATTAG
Source organism: uncultured Flavobacteriaceae bacterium (assembly GCA_938017825.1). Classification (GTDB taxonomy): domain Bacteria; phylum Bacteroidota; class Bacteroidia; order Flavobacteriales; family Flavobacteriaceae; genus Pelagihabitans. The sequence goes on along the minus strand of CALIJE010000153.1, from coordinate 2,328 downwards.
TACATAATATCCTGTCATAATTTCTTGTCGTTAAATTTCTACTTAAAGATACTAAAGATTCTTTTTGTTAATAAAATCAATGTCAATATAGCAAAAACCCCGCCATACTATAGGAGGGGTTTTTTTACTGACATTTTGTACATTCTAGGCCAACACATCTTCGAACTCGAAAGCCTCACTGATTTCTTTGTACACGATTTCACCATTAACGATATTTAGACCCTTCTTTAGAGCGGCATCGGCCTCAGTAGCTTTTTCCCATCCTAGGTTAGCCAACTTTAGTACGTAGGGCAAGGTAACATTGGTCAATGCAACCGTAGAAGTATAGGGCACCGCACCGGGCATATTCGCGACCGAATAGTGCACCACGTCATCAATGATATAAATAGGTTCTTCATGGGTAGTAGGTCTTGTTGTTTCAACGCAACCGCCTTGGTCAACTGCAACATCTACAATGACGGTTCCCGGACGCATTTCCTTCAACATTTCCCTTGTGATAAGCTTAGGGGCCTTTGCACCTTTCAACAATACGCCTCCTATGATCAAATCGTGGGTTTTAATGTGTTTCCGTATGTTGAATTCATTGGAAAATTCTGTGACTACATGAGAGGGCATCACATCGTTCACATAGCGTAAGCGCTTCATATTGACATCCATGATGGTTACGTGAGCTCCAAGCCCTGCAGCCATTTTGGCGGCCTGAATTCCGACCACTCCTGCTCCCAGAACCAGAACTTTTCCGGGTTGAACCCCTGGCACACCGCCCAAAAGCACACCTCTTCCTTTTGCGGGCTTTTCCAAATATTTGGCACCTTGTTGAATGGCCATTCTTCCGGCAACCTCAGACATAGGGGTCAGTAGAGGTAGCGAACCATCAGAGTCCTCAACCGTCTCATAGGCGATACAAACAGATTTTTTGTCAAGCATGGCCCTTGTTAGGCACTCACTCGATGCAAAATGAAAATAGGTAAACACTATTTGACCCGGTTGTATGTATTGATATTCCTCTTCTATGGGTTCTTTGACCTTCACAATCATCTCACTTATGGCATATACTTGCCCTATCGTATCGAGAATCTTGCCTCCGGCAGACTTATAATCCTCATCAAAAAAACCACTTCCTTCACCAGCCTTCGACTGCACGTAAACCGTATGGTTATTTTTGACTAGTTCAAACACGCCAGAAGGAGTCATGCCGACCCTGCTCTCATTATTCTTGATTTCTTTCGGAATTCCTATTTTCATTTTGAATTGCATTTTTTGTTCAATGCAAAAATGTGTCAATTTTTATAGGAATAAAAACTTTTTCGTCAAAAAGAGGGGTATGTGGTTATAATTACATCATTTTTATCTTTTGACCCCTAAATTGTTAGGGGGGTACACTTTTTGAAAGTGAAAAATTTTCAAATATCTTAACCCTTCTTTTGTTTAACAAAACGAGAATTGGTCTATCAAATTGGTAGGTAGGGCGTTTGACTTACTTGTATTTCAGCTTTGCAATGAAGATGGCAAAAGCCAACAATAAGGTTCCCGAATTGGCCAAAATCATACTGATGCTTTCCTTTTGAATTCCGTACCACAACCATAGGGCCAGGCCGACCATAAAGATGATGTACATGACCAACGAGATATCCTTAGTAGATTTCTCTTTATATACTTTGTATACTTGGGGCACAAAACATGCCGTTGTCAAGGCCGCCGCTATGAGTCCGATGATTTCAATATCTGGCATAGGAATTTACTTTAACCTACAATATTTACAATTTTACCAGGAACTACGATTACCTTTTTAGGTTCGCGCCCCTGCAGTTGTTGCTGCGTTTTTTCGTGCGCCATTACAGCAGATTCGATTTCTTCTTTGGAAAGATCCAAAGGCAAATTCAACGTAAATCGCATTTTACCATTAAAGGATATAGGATAGTCCTTATTGCTTTCTACCAAATGCTTCTCATCAAAATTAGGAAATGCAGCCGTTGAAATTGACTCCTTATGGCCCAATCGTTCCCATAATTCTTCGGCAATATGAGGTGCATAAGGTGAAACCAATACGATCAAGGGTTCTAATATTTGCCGTGAGGAACATTTCTGTGCGGAAAGTTCATTTACACAAATCATAAAAGTCGATACCGAAGTATTGAAACTAAAGTTCTCAATATCGGCTTCAACCTTTTTAATGGTCTTGTGCAGTGTCTTTAAGTTCTCGGCAGTGGGTTCGGCTTCGCTGACCTTTAAACCCTTATCATCGAAATAGAGTTTCCAAAGTTTTTTCAAGAAACTATGAACTCCTGTAATACCGGCAGTATTCCAAGGTTTCGATTGCTCCAAGGG
>CALIJE010000152.1 GCA_938017825.1 uncultured Flavobacteriaceae bacterium | reverse complement strand
TTCTTGTAGGAAAGGGTTTATTTTTTACATTTTGATTATGCTAAATAGGTGATAAGATTTTGGGGAACTAGATCTGTACGCTACAGAATGCCAACAAGTTTAAGAAGGGCAGCTACTGCTACAGAGGCCAAAATGCCTACCAATATAACAACCGTTCCTCTTAAACATATATTTAGCAATCGTTCACGTGTTGTGATTTCTTGTTCCATAATTGTTCTATTTTAACGTAAAGTAACAATTTTTATAATGCAATTTCCGTTTTTATCCATTTATTTCGACGAACAACTATCTTCATAGTATTTTGAGTCGTCAGCATACCTATTTAATCGATAAAGCGCGAAGTAGGCAAAAAGATTAGGAATCTTTTCTTCGCATTCTTTTGGCCAGCTCCTCTAAGGTAACGCCTTTTGTTTCTGGCATCGCGAACAATACCCATAACAATTGCAAGACCATCATTCCAGCGAAGAATATAAATATGGGCCAAGGGTTTTCCTTAAAAATTCCTATTTCAGAATCAAGAAAAGTTGGTGTAATGAGGGTAATGATCGCAGCAAAGACCCAATGCACACCAGTACCCCAAGATTGACCATAGGCCCTGATCTTGTTTGGAAAAATCTCTGATATGAAGACCCATATCACGGCGCCTTGGCCTATCGCATGAGATGCAATGAACAATAAGATAAAGAGCAATAACAAGACTGAGCTTGCACCACTATAAAAACACCACCCTACCATGGCCAAACTGATAATATAGCCTATGGATCCGATATACATAAGCTGTTTTCGGCCCAAGCGATCGATCAGAGCAATGCCCACAAAGGTGAAGACCAGATTTATGACTCCAATGGAAATGGAACTCAATAACGACTCTCCTGACGCTAGTCCGGCTCGTTCCAATATTTCTGGCGCGTAGTACAACACAAAATTTATACCCGATAATTGATTAAAGAAGGCAAGTAGAAAGGCTAACAAAAGCGGTTTGTTATATGCGCCGGAAAAAAGTCGATCCTTTTGCGTGCTAACAGTTTCGAGTATCGAATCCTTTATTTCCGTAAGGCGTAATTTTGCGGCAACATCATCGACCCCTAATGAACGAATAGCGGCTAAAGCCCTGTCCTCACTTTCCTTTTTCATAACAAGCCATCTCGGACTATTCGGAATCTTAAATACCAATAAGATATATATCAGAGCAGGCAGTCCTTCAATACCGAGCATCCATCGCCACGAAATTTCGGGCGAAAAAAATAGCCCTATAAGGTAATTGGAGATGAAGGCGATCAAAATCCCGAAGACGATATTGAACTGATACATAGCGGTAAGTCTTCCTCTATTGCCCGCACTTGAAATTTCAGAGATATAAATTGGGGCGGCCACGGAAGAAGCTCCTACGCCAACGCCGCCAATAAAGCGGAAAAACGAGAAACTATAAGCTTCTGGGGCCATAGCTGATCCAACGGCCGAAATAAAGTAAAGAATGCCTATCCATAGTAATGTTTTTTTACGACCAAAACGGTCGCATGGCCATCCACCGATGAGCGAACCCAATACCGTTCCCCAGAGTGCCATCGACATGATAAAAATGCCGTGGAAGGTGAAAAGTGTTTCACCCAAAAACCAATTGGTGCCCCATAATTCCTTAATAGGCTGGTTGGCCCCACTGATGACTACAGTATCGAAACCGAATAAAAATCCCGCCAAAGCAGCGGTCAAGGAAATGCGAAAAAGTTTGGAATTCATAAGATGAGCTGGTTGATTTGCCCTAAAACTAAGGAAAATTAACCAAAATCAAATGACTATGCCTGTACCGATCTTAAGGTATCCAAATCCTTTTTCTTGCTTTTCTTTTGCAATTGATCTAAAAGGGAGTCTTGCTGCTTTCGCAGTTTTCGATACTCGGAGTCTTTCAACTGCTCCTCCTTTTTCGGTTCGAGACGCGGGGTTTCTTTGTCACCTGTGAAGAGGTCACAGGAACATAGCAAGAGAAGTAAGAAGAAGGTTATTCTTTGGGGCAAACGCATAACCTGAACATTAGGGGTGTTAGATTAATGTACGTACATGCGCTATGATCTGGATGCTTGCGCCCCTATTTTTCGATATATAGCGTGCATTAATGGCCCCGGTCTCCTTCGCAAAATCAGTATTCGTATAAAGCCGGTTCATGGTCTCATTAAAGCTGAATTGGTCCGTTATCGAAAGCACACCTCTTTGTTTTACCAGTTCCTCTGCTTCTTGAAATCCAGTGAATTTCGGGCCGATTACCACGGGCACGCCAAAAACGGCCGGTTCTAAGGTGTTGTGCAAGCCAGTTGCAAATCCGCCACCTACATAGGCAAAATCAGCATAACTATAAATTTTGGTCAATAAGCCGATATGATCGATCAGCAAAACCTCATAGTCACCTAAATCAAGTTTGTTGCGTTCTGAATACAAGGCTGTTTTTTTACGAAGCGCAGCTTTAAGTGCTAACACCTTTTCGAATTGTATTTTGTGCGGTGCAATAACGAATTTAATTCCATCGTTTGCATTGTTTATATGGTCTAGCAGTACTTCCTCATCTGCTGGCCAAGTGCTTCCGGCAACAACGCATTTAGAATCTTGTTTAAAGGTGTCCATAAAATCGAGCTTGTTGTCTTGCTCCAATATTTCCGACACCCTATCGAAACGAGTATCACCGCAAACCGTTGTGTTTTGAATATTTAGTGTTGAAAGGAGGACCTTCGAAGCCTCATTCTGAACAAAATAATGCGAAAATCCGCCCAAAGCCCTGCGCATAAAGCCACCATAACCCTTAAAATAAATCTGCTTCTTGTTGAAAATAGCGGATATGAGGATTGCCGGAATTTTCCGTTGCTGTAACTCCCTAATGTAATTGGGCCAAATTTCATATTTAACGAAGATTGCTAGTTCAGGATGCGCAGCATCTAGGAAAGCCTTTGTTTTTTTTCTAGAGTCTAGGGGAAGGTAGACGACCACCTCGGCCGCATCGGTATTCTTCTTGAACTCAAAGCCCGACGGTGAGAAAAAGGTCAATAAGATTTTGTGGGATGGATACGCGACTTTTAATTTTTCGATGACAGGTAGCCCTTGTTCGAATTCACCCAAAGAAGCCACGTGTACCCAAATTACCTTGTCCGTTTCCCCAATAGATCTTTTTAAGATGGCCATTGTTTGTTTCCGACCTTGAACAAACAGTCTTAGTTTCGGGTGAAAAAGTGCCACTAGCTTTAAGTGGAACCAAGAGAGCTGTACGATCAGGTTGTAAACGAAGTGCACGTTCGAATTATTTTGCAGCTAAATTACGGTTCTTTACAGAAATGATTGGTGGTGGTTTCGTATTTTTGCCAAGACAAACGAATCGTTAGAAATGAGGAAAATTCAGATGGTAGATCTTGGTCAACAATACCAAGGCATTAAAGAACAAGTGAATACCGCAATTGCGGAAATTATGCAAACTTCGGCTTTTATCAATGGCCCACAGGTAAAGGCCTTTCAGAAAGAACTCGAGGATTACTTGGGCGTAAAGCATGTGATTCCCTGCGGCAATGGTACCGATGCCCTTCAAATTGCAATGATGGGTCTGGGCCTTGAACCAGGGGACGAGGTAATTACCGCTGATTTTACCTTTGCCGCCACAGTAGAGGTAATCGCATTGCTGCGACTTACTCCGGTCTTGGTCGATGTAAATCCAGATACTTTTAATATTGATATTGCTGCAATCGAAAAGGCGATTACTCCGAAAACAAAAGCGATCGTCCCAGTTCATTTATTCGGTCAATGTGCAGATATGGATGCCATTATGGAACTGGCCAATAAGCACAATTTATATGTCATCGAAGATAACGCGCAAGCTATTGGTGCGAATCATACCTTTAAGGATGGTCGAAAACAAAAAGCCGGTACTATTGGCCATGTAGGGTCTACCTCGTTTTTTCCATCGAAAAATTTGGGTGCCTATGGTGATGGGGGTGCGATTTTTACCAATGATGATGGTTTGGCACATACACTTCGGGGAATGGTGAACCATGGGATGTACAAAAGATACCATCATGATGTGATTGGTGTAAATTCAAGGCTAGATTCTATGCAGGCTGCAGTTTTAAGTGCGAAATTGCCGAAACTCGATGCCTACTGCAATGCCCGAAGAGCAGCGGCGCGAAAATATTCCGAGGCCTTTAAGGACGAGCCCAATATTGTGGTTCCCAAAACCGTAAATGGGTGTGAGGGTATCTGTAGCTCATGTGATTGCCATGTTTTTCATCAATACACCTTAAAAATTACGAATGGCAAACGCGATGCTTTGATCGCGCATCTAAAGGAAAAGGAAATTCCATGCGGCGTGTATTACCCCATTCCTTTACATAGGCAAAAGGCTTATTTGGATGAACGCTATAAAGAGGCCGATTTTCCAGTAACCAACCAATTGATACAAGAGGTAATCTCATTGCCTATGCATACGGAACTAGATGATGAACAGATCGCCTATATTACTAGTACGGTCATCGGGTTTGTCAATGGATAATGCGAAATAAGATTAGCTTTGCCTCTTTAACAGCAAAATTTATCGAATGAAAATTCTCGTAACCGGAGGTTTAGGGTTTATTGGGTCTCATACTGTGGTAGAATTACAGAACGAAGGCTTCGATGTGGTGATTATCGATGATTGTTCAAATGCAGATGAGAAAGTTCTCGAAGGCATCACGAAGATAACCGGGAAGCAGCCGCAATTTGAAAAATTGGATTTACGGGAAAAATCAAAAGTAGCGGATTTTTTTCAGCGTCATAAAGACATCGATGGGGTTATACATTTTGCAGCGTCAAAGGCGGTTGGTGAAAGTGTGGAAAAACCCCTGCTGTACTACGAGAACAATATCGGTACTTTGGTGTATATCCTAAAAGAGCTTTGTGAAAAGAACAAGGCAAGCTTTATTTTTAGCTCTTCATGTACCGTATATGGGCAAGCCGACGAAATGCCGATTACCGAAGATGCCCCTGTAAAACCCGCCGAATCGCCCTATGGTAATACCAAGCAAATGGGTGAAGAGATCATTTATGATACCTGCAAGGTGGTGTCAAGTTTACAGGCTATATCCCTGCGCTACTTTAATCCTATGGGCGCACATCCCAGTGCCGAAATAGGTGAATTGCCAGTAGGTGTACCTCAAAATTTGGTGCCCTTTATTACCCAGACCGGTATTGGTTTGCGAGAGGAGTTATCTGTTTTTGGAGATGACTACCCTACACAAGATGGCACGTGCATACGCGATTACATTTACGTCGTAGATCTTGCCAAAGCACATGTGGTTGCCCTAAGAAGATTGCTTGATGGCCAGAATGACAAAAATTACGAAGTCTTCAATGTTGGTACAGGAAAAGGCAGTTCGGTTCTTGAGGCCATTCAGAGTTTTGAGCGTGTATCTGGTGAAAAACTAAAATACAAAATTGTCGGCAGGCGTAAGGGTGATGTCGTGGAGGCCTACGCGGATACTACAAAAGCAAATACTACTTTAGGCTGGAAGGCAGAATACACTTTAGACCAGGCCATGAAATCGGCCTGGGACTGGGAACAGAAGATTAGAAAATAGAGGCGTTACTTTTTCTGGAGGTATGATTAAAGGGAAATATGATGTATATTTCTCTTTCTAAATTCTAAGACCGGCCAAAAATGAAAAAGCTACTGTTCCTTACCACTTTGTTTGCATTGACTTTTGTGAACTCCCAAGATATATATCTGCAATGCGGCAATTTGGTCGATACTCAATCGGGCAAGCTGCTCAAAGAAAAGACAATTGTCGTTTCTGGAAAGAATATCAAGAGTATTCAAAACGGATTTGTTGCCGGAACTTCCGAGGATCTTGTCATTGATTTGAAAAATAAAACCGTACTCCCAGGTTTTATAGATATGCATGTACACATAGAAGGGGAGTCGAGCCCAACAAGATATTTGGATCGCTTTACCAAGAACCCTGCGGATGTTGCTCTGCAAGCCACGGTGTATGCCGAGCGCACGCTCATGGCAGGTTTTACCACCGTACGCGATTTGGGCGGTTCAGGAGTGAATATAGCCTTGCGCAACGCGATAAACAAAGGGGTTGTAAAAGGCCCCCGTATTTTTACCGCGGGCAAGACAATTGCATCGACTGGGGGTCATGGTGACCCCACGAACGGTATGCGTGAGGACTTGCGGGGTGATCCAGGCCCAAAGGAAGGTGTTGTCAATTCCCCTGAGGATGCCAAAAAAGCGGTGCGTCAGCGGTATAAGGATGGCTCTGATGTCATTAAGATAACCGCGACCGGTGGAGTAATGAGTGTTGCAAAAAATGGCCAGAATCCGCAGTTTACCATTGAAGAAATAAAGGCGATCACCGCGACGGCAAAAGATTACGGCATGCTTACAGCCGCCCACGCACATGGGGATGAAGGAATGCGCCGAGCAGTTTTGGGAGGCATTAAAACAATTGAGCACGGTACGCTTATGAGTGAAGAGACCATGGATTTGATGATAAAGAACAATACCTATTTGGTGCCAACGATATCTGCTGGCAAGGCCGCGGCCAAAATGGCGGATATACCCGGTTTTTTACCCCCTGTGGTAGCCAAAAAAGCGCGTGAGATTGGGCCGGTGAGCCAGGTAACTTTTGGGAAGGCCTATAAAAAGGGAGTGCCTATTGCATTTGGCACTGATGCCGGGGTTTCCCCACATGGCGAAAACGGTAAAGAGTTTGCCTTTATGCACGAAGCGGGCATGCCCATTATGAAAACCATACAGGCGGCTACCGTAACCAATGCGAAACTTTTGGGAATAGAAAATGAGTTGGGACAGATCAAAGCTGGTTTCTTGGCCGATATTGTGGCCGTTAACGAGGACCCTACAAAAAATGTCGCTACCCTAGAACAAGTGGTTTTCGTAATGAAAGAAGGAGTTGTTTTCAAAAAGTAAGACCAGCTCTGTTCAAATCGTATGATGCCAACGAATTCCGTAGCTAGTATAGCTATACTGAAACAAGCACAAAAAGATTTGCGCTTTGGGCAACTGATAAGCCAATTGACGAAAGATTTTGGTTTGGCGAACAGCTATATCAACCTGCCACCGGATATGTCGCCAAAAGAAGTGCACGACGAACTTCATGAAAGGCTTTATGTTCTTTTATTGGAGGATTTTACGCGTTATCTTAATCTCCTGTACGTCATCGACATTCCAGAAACGCTTCTGAAAAAAATTCAACCCACAGATCCCGTAGAAGTAGCGGCCGAGATGTCCTTTTTGATTTTGCAACGCGAACTTCAAAAAATAAGTTTAAGGTCTAACTATTCCTAAAAGTAAAAACGTACAAAGGGTGCCCAGGGGTTCACATAAATACTTTTTTCCTCATCATAAAGTACATCATAACGAATGCCAACGGTCGCGAAATTAGTTCGATATCCAACACCCAAAAATAGGGCCGGAGCCCAATTTTGTTCTTTAAGGTCCCCTAACGAACGGGTTACACGAAGTTGCTCGAATTCCGCGGAAAGCTGTAAGAACTGTATGGGGTTGTAGAGCGTTGCCAAACTCCCCCCATAGGCCGTTAATTTGCTATCACCTACTTTGGAGTAAATTCCGCTTAATCCAACTCCGGCTGCGAAACTATTGGAAACCTGGTAATAGGCTGTAGGGGATAGAGCTCCATTGAAACCGGCATTATTGAAACCGATACCTACTCCGCCACCAAAACGTACGCGATCCCAAAAGTCGCTTTTTTGAGTGGTATTTTGGGCGAAGACAATAGAGGATATTCCTAAGAATACGATGTAAAATAACAATTTCTTGGAGCTTTGTTTGTTGTAGAACATGGTCAGGTGTTTTACTTTGTTAGGGGATTCGAATTATATCCCCCAAGATACACTTAGAAAATCGAAAAATTGTATTTTTGATAAACTTTTACCGCTTACCAAGAGAAACCTTTTATGGATAAGTATTCTTTTTTAAATGCCGCACATACTTCTTTCTTTGCGGAAACATATGACAAGTATTTAACCGATCCCGATAGTTTAGAGCCAAGTTGGCGTGCTTTCTTCCAAGGCTTTGATTTTGGAACCGAGAGCGCTTTGGATGAGTTGGATATTCATGGGGACAATGGCAACCTTGCTATAGGCGCGGTTCCAGAATCGCTTCAAAAAGAATTTCAGGTCATTAGATTGATAGATGGGTATCGCACAAGAGGTCATCTTTTTACGAAAACCAATCCGGTAAGAGAGCGCAGAAAATATAGGCCTACACTTGATATTGAAAATTTTGGACTGGCCCAGGCCGATTTGGAAACGATTTTCAAGGCGGGCGATATTATTGGAATTGGCCCAAGTAGCTTACAGAATATCATTGATCATTTACAACGTATTTATTGCGATGCCATTGGTGTTGAATATATGTACATACGAAATCCTGAACGCGTACAATGGATCCAGGACTGGCTTAATGTAAACGACAATCACCCATCTTTTGATGCCAATAAGAAAAAACATATTCTAAAGAAGCTAAATCAAGCCGTTTCTTTCGAGACGTTTTTGCACACCAAATACGTGGGCCAAAAACGCTTTTCTCTTGAAGGGAACGAATCATTGATACCGGCTTTGGATGCCATAGTTGAACGCGCTGCCGAACTTGGGGTAGAGCAATTCGTTATGGGAATGGCGCACCGAGGCCGTTTGAATGTTCTGACCAATATTTTTGGCAAGGCTGCCAAGGATATTTTTAGCGAATTCGATGGCAAGGATTATGAACAAGAGATTTTTGATGGGGATGTAAAGTATCACTTGGGCTGGACCAGTGATCGTATGTCCGACAACGGGAATAAGATAAAGATGAACATTGCACCGAACCCCTCGCATCTAGAGACCGTTGGTGCAGTTGTGGAAGGTATTAGTCGGGCAAAGCAAGATGCACATTATGCAGACGATTTTTCGAAAGTATTGCCTATTGTCGTGCATGGTGATGCCGCAATTGCAGGACAAGGTCTTGCCTATGAGGTGGTGCAAATGGCTACTTTAGATGGCTACAAGACCCATGGTACCATTCATATAGTGGTGAACAATCAAATCGGGTTTACAACCAATTACTTGGATGCGAGATCCTCTACCTACTGTACTGATGTGGGTAAGGTAACCCTAAGTCCGGTGCTGCATGTGAATGCCGATGATCCTGAGGCGGTGGTTCATGCGGCCCTATTTGCCCTGGAATATAGAATGCGTTTTGATCGCGACGTTTTTATCGATTTGTTAGGCTATAGAAAATATGGCCATAATGAAGGCGATGAACCCCGATTTACCCAACCAAAGTTGTATAAGGCCATAGCGAAACATAAGAATCCGCGCGATATCTATGCGGCACGTTTGATGGCTGAAGGTATTATTGATGCTGGTCATGTAAAGAAACTTGAAGTCGAATACAAGACCTCATTAGAGACAGAATTGGAAGATTCTAGAAAAGAGGATAAAACGATTATCACCCCATTTATGGCCGATGAGTGGAAAGGCTTTAAAACGGTGAACGATGCCGGGATGATGAAAGCTGTCGATACCACCTACGACAAGAAAAAATTGACAAAAATTGCAAAAGTACTTACAGAATTGCCTTCTGAAAAGAAGTTCTTGCGCAAAGTCGAAAAGCTAGTCAATGATCGCCGAAAAATGTACTTCGAAAGCGACAAATTAGATTGGGCCATGGGGGAGCTCTTGGCCTACGGAAGTCTTTTGGAAGAAGGTTATGGAGTGCGCATTTCGGGTCAAGATGTTGAGCGAGGTACCTTCTCGCACCGTCATGCGGTGATGAAGGTAGAAGAGAGTGAGGAAGAGGTACTTTTATTAAATCATATCAACGATAAGCAGGGAGCCTTTCAGATTTACAACTCCCTCTTATCCGAATACGGGGTGGTAGGCTTTGATTATGGATATGCCATGGCAAGTCCGAATACCTTGACCATCTGGGAAGCGCAGTTCGGGGATTTTAGCAATGGCGCACAAATCATGATCGATCAATATATCTCGGCTGCTGAGGACAAATGGAAGTTGCAAAACGGATTGGTAATGCTATTGCCCCATGGTTATGAAGGTCAGGGTGCAGAACACTCTTCGGCACGTATGGAGCGTTACTTGCAACTCTGTGCATTAGACAATATGTATATTGCCGATGTTACAACACCGGCGCAAATGTTTCATATCTTAAGAAGACAATTAAAGGCCGATTTTAGAAAACCCTTGATTGTCTTTACACCCAAAAGTTTGCTGAGGCACCCGCTGGCCGTCTCTACTGCAGATGATCTGGCAAAAGGTAGTTTTAAAGAGGTGATCGATGATGCCTCTGCCGACACCAAAAAGGTCAACACCTTGGTTTTTTGTACCGGTAAATTCTATTACGATTTATTGGCCTCTAAAGAAGCGCATAAACGTGATGATGTGGCCTTGGTCAGGGTTGAACAATTGTTTCCTTTGCCTTCCGATCAAATGAAGGCCATTATCAACAAGTATAAGCAAGCCAGCGATATTGTATGGGCCCAGGAAGAACCGAGGAATATGGGGGCGTGGAGTCATTTGCTGATTCATTTTGAGGACGCACATAAATTCAGGGTGGCCTCGAGAAGATTTTATGCGTCACCGGCTGCAGGAAGTGCGGTACGTTCAAAGAATAGACACCAACAGGTCATCGATTACGTTTTCGATAAGACCAAGGACAACATGAATAGAAATAAATAATTAGTATGATTTTAGAAATGAAAGTCCCTTCACCGGGAGAATCGATTACCGAAGTTGAGATTGCAGAATGGTTGGTAGCCGACGGCGATTATGTTGAGAAAGATCAGGCGATAGCAGAGGTTGATTCCGATAAGGCGACCTTAGAACTTCCGGCAGAGCAAAGCGGAACGATTACGTTAAAGGCAGAGGAAGGTGACGCGGTTGCGGTAGGGGCTGTCGTATGTTTAATAGATACCAGTGCCGCCAAACCTGAAGGTGGAGCGGAAGCGGCAGAAGTGGCTTCTGCCCCAGTTGCACAGACAGAGGTAAAGGAAGAAAAGCAGCCTAGCACCCAGAAAGAAACCTATGCTTCTGGTACAGCTTCCCCTGCGGCCAAGAAAATACTCGATGAGAAGGGCATTGAGGCCAGTAGCGTGAAAGGTTCTGGCCGTGATGGAAGAATTACCAAAGAAGATGCAGTGAATGCCGTGCCTTCTATGGGTACCCCTGGCGGTAAAAGAGGTGAGTCTAGATCCAAGCTTTCCATGCTGCGTCGTAAAGTGGCCGAACGTTTGGTGTCAGTGAAAAATGAAACGGCAATGTTGACCACTTTCAATGAGGTTGATATGTCACCGATATTCGCCTTGCGAAAGAAGTATAAAGAAGCATTCAAAGAAAAACACGGAGTTAGTTTAGGTTTTATGTCTTTCTTTACCAAGGCCGTTGTTCGTGCTTTGGAAATGTACCCTGCGGTCAATTCCATGATCGATGGCAAGGAAATGTTATCGTATGATTTTTGTGATATCAGTATTGCGGTATCCGGTCCAAAGGGACTTATGGTCCCGGTTATTCGCAACGCTGAAAATCTGACATTTAGAGGTATTGAGTCTGAGGTAAAACGTCTTGCCTTACGCGCACGTGATGGTGATATTACTGTTGATGAAATGACCGGTGGTACCTTTACCATTACGAACGGAGGTGTTTTTGGTTCGATGTTGAGCACCCCGATCATCAATCCTCCTCAAAGTGCGATTTTAGGAATGCACAACATAGTGGAACGCCCAATTGCCAAAGACGGAAAGGTAGTTATTGCCCCGATAATGTATGTTGCATTGTCCTATGACCATAGAATTATAGACGGTAAAGAGTCGGTTGGTTTCTTGGTGGCGGTAAAAGAAGCCTTGGAAAGTCCGGAAGAATTCTTAATGGACAACAAGGTAAAGCAGGCTTTGGAAATGTAGTATAATCAAGTTTAGATAAAAAGGCCTAAAAGAACTCTTTTAGGCCTTTTCTTATTTTGTTAATCGCAGCCCATATCTAATTTAGATGGGGCGTCGGCATTTGGAAAGCAATTGTTCGAAGGGAGTGTTGTCGGAACATACCGATTCAAATGCTCGTCGTACAATGCATTTTCGACAAATGCAGTTAATTGGGATATTTCTTCTTCGGATAACCCAAGAGGTTCGAACGCCAAAGAAAGTTGTGTTGAAGGAACATTCTCATTTTGTGGAATTGCGATGTTCTTGTATTCAATAACCTCCCTTATGTTGCTAAAGTTACCTCCATGCCCCAGAAATTGAACATTTTTTAGGTTGTACAAGGTCGGTGTCTTGAACTTGTAGTCATCTTCAGGCTTATTGGTAAATCCGCCGCGACCTTTTCTGGTTGCCAGATCAATGGCCCCGTGAACATCGGTACCTTCGAGATCGTTCATGCCCAAGGCGTGAAATTCCATGGCGTTTAAAGCAGGTCCTGAATGACAACTATAGCAATTTGCCTTTCCGAAAAAGAGTTGGGCTCCTTTTACCTCTTGCTCGGTCATCACGTCTTTGTTGCCACGTAGCCACCATTGAAAAGGGGCAGCATTGGGCATCACCGTTCGTTCATAGGCGGCTATCGCCAAACCAGCATTTTGAAGGGTGTATCTTTTGTCCTCATCTACATTGGCAAATGCCGCATCGAACATTGTTTTATAACCAAGGTCCGAGATAATCGTCGAATCGATCATTAATCGGTGCACCCCTAGTCCGGCAATGGCCTGGGTCTCGACGCCTTCGAATCCAAGATTGTTTTGTTCTTTTGGTGTATCGGGAGTCCATTCCGCTTCTGTTCCGGCGTTAGGGCCCGTAGCTCCAAACTGGCCATTCCACAACATAACTTTTTGAAAGGCACTATTTAAGATCGTTGGTGAACGTACAGGTTGTACATCTAGTTCTTCTTCTGCGTACTCGGTAGACATAACTCTACTTTCCCCAGTCAGTCCAAAACCCATACCACCTTCACCGATACCTTGTTTTAAACCGCTCTGAAAGCCAGCTTTGGCATGGTGGCAGCTCGCACATGAATAGGTGCCTCTACCTTCTTCCTTTTTAGGACTCATCGCAATTCCCGTTTCATGAAACAACAATTTGCCCAAGGTTACTTTGTCTTGGGTCAAAGGGTTTAATGGGTCATTGGGTATTTCGGCAAACGCATTGCTGGCCGGCAGGATGAGCGAGTCCAATGAGCCATACAACTCGATTAGCGTTTCCTCCAAGACCAGGTTCTCTGGCGTACTATATGTTGCTGAATCCTCTTTTGTACAAGAGACAGCTGAAATTGCAAAAGACGCCAATAACAGGGCGTAACTTCTTAAATTC
>CALIJE010000151.1 GCA_938017825.1 uncultured Flavobacteriaceae bacterium | reverse complement strand
CAAGAGAAGTTCAAATTTACAAACCCCGAGGATGGCACCATAATGGATGGCGAGGGGATGGATTTTAACCGTGATCTTAGTTTTTTTAATGCGCACAAAACATATGGCCTTATGACCATAAAAGAACAAACAGACGAAATCAATGATTAAATTCTTACGCTATACCGAATACCTTTATCTTATCGTTGCGGTTTTTTCGCTCTATCGCATTTTTACCGATTGGAACACTGATCGTAACAACGCCTACCTTTTCATCTTCTTTGCCGTAGTTTCTATGGGGATGTTCTTGTTCAGAAGAAACTACCGTAGAAAATTTGAAGAGAGAAAACGCGATAACCAACAGTAGTCTTGGATACTTCCGTCATTATTATCATTTTATCCCTTGTCTTTTCGGCCTTCTTTTCGGGGATGGAAATCGCTTTTGTATCTGCGAACAAAATACATATTGAAATCGAAAAAAAGCAAGAAGGTTTACTGGCGAGTATTCTGGCCCGCCTCACCAAGAAACCATCGAAGTTTATTGCAACCATGCTCATAGGGAACAATATCGCCCTGGTTATTTATGGTTTTTTCATGGGGGAGTTGCTTATGAATTGGTTTGAAGGCATGGGAGCTACTTCGAACACTTTTGCCAACCTCTTGTTGACCGATTTTAGTTTGTTGACACAGACCGTAATTTCGACATTGATAATTTTACTGACGGCAGAATTTTTGCCCAAGGTATTATTTCAAATCTACTCGAATACTCTGTTAAAGGTGTTTGCCGTACCTGCCTATCTATTTTACCTATTGTTCTCCTTGATATCCGATTTTGTCATTTGGGTTTCCGATATCATCCTAAAGACCTTCTTTAAGACCGAGGGAGATGAAGTGCAATTGGCATTTAGTAAGATCGAGTTGGGGGATTATATTACAGAACAGATGGAAACAGTGGAAGAACAAGATGAGGTAGATTCCGAGATTCAGATTTTTCAAAATGCGTTGGAATTTGCAGATGTAAAGGCACGTGAGGTTATGGTTCCCCGTATTGAAATCACTGCCGTGGAGCTGCACGAAACTCCAAAGAACTTGGCCAAACTTTTTACCGAAACAGGCTATTCCAAAATACTGGTTTATAAAGACACCATTGATGATATCATCGGCTACGTACATTCCTATGAACTTTTTAAGAAGCCAAAAACAATTAAAAGCATTTTGTTGCCTGTTGAATTGGTGCCTGAGACTATGCTCATTCATGACATCCTCAACATACTGGCGAAGAAACGAAAGAGTATTGCCGTTGTATTGGATGAATATGGGGGTACTTCGGGCATCATGACCGTAGAGGATATCATCGAGGAACTCTTTGGTGAAATCGAAGATGAACACGACAGCACGGATCTCGTGGAAGACCTACTTGAAGAGAACAAATACCGATTATCTGCCCGCTTAGAAGTCGATTACCTGAATGAAACCTATAAGTTAGAACTACCAAAAAGCGAGGAGTATGAAACGCTAGGGGGTCTGATCGTTGCCGAAACCGGTGAAATTCCTGAGATGGATTCGGAAATTAGAATAGAAAACTTCAAGTTCAATATTTTAGAAGTCTCTAGTACCAAGATAGATTTGGTGTCTTTGGAGGTACTTGAAAAAGAATGATGATTTGATGGCCGCAATAGAGGTAAATAGCGCGGAGTCCCTGATAAACTTAAAGAAAAGACCCTTTAATAATTCAAAAGAAAGTGGTAATTTCGCCACCTGATTTTAAACATAGTACACGATGGCAATTTTAGAAAATATTAGAAAGCGAACCACCATTTTGATTTTGATCATTGGTATGGCACTATTCGCATTTGTAATTTCGGGAGTTTTTACCGCTGACGGTTTATCAGGACAAAAGGTAGGCTCTACCGTTGCCGAGGTCAATGGTGTTGAAATACCAATTGATGCCTTTCGTCAGAAAGTAGATCTTCAACAACGGAGTTCCGCTCCAGGAACACCAACTATGCAAATTGTAAATCAGGTGTATGACCAGGAAGTGAAAAGTGCTATTCTAGGAAAGCAATTTGAAGACCTTGGTGTGAATATAGAGCAAGATCAGATCATTAACTTTTTGGAAACTGCCGGCTATGGGCAGAATCCTGAATTTCAAAATGCCAATGGCGTTTTCGATGAGAACGTCTTCAGAAATGCAGTATCCAATTGGAAGGCAACAGATCCGGTTCGTTATGACAATTGGCTGCAGACAGAAAAAGCGATTATTGAATCTGCCAAAGAACAGACCTATTATAACCTTATCAAGGCAGGGGTGGGTGCAACCCTGAAGGAAGGTGAACTCGATTACAGATTGGCCAATGAGAAAATGGATATCAGCTACGTCCGCGTACCCTATAGTTCAATAGCAGACAGCACAATCAATGTTAGCAAAGAAGAAATCGCAGCATATATTCGTGAGCACAAAGAAGACTATAAGCAGGAAGAGGCAAGAGACATTCAATTTGTTTATTTTGAGGAGAAACCATCCGAAGCTGATGTGAAGTCTGTTGAGGATAAGGTTACTGAACTCATCAATGATACCTATCGTTATGATGAGAACAAGCCAAAAGTAGAAGGTTCGGCCATCAACGATACCGTTCTTGGTTTTCGAAACACAAAGGATATGGGGTATTTTTTGACCGCCAATTCCGATATTAAGTTCGATACGATTTACAAGGCAAAGAACCAATTGCCACCTTTATACGCGGATACCTTAATGACACTGCAGGTAGGGGAAATGTTCGGTCCGTACAGAGATGGGGATTATTTTAAGGTTTCCAAGATGATGGGAAGAAGACCAAATGGATCGGTTAAAGCAAGTCATATCCTGGTTACCTATGAGGGTTCAGAGACGGCGACACCAGATATGAAGCGCACCAAAGCCGAAGCTCAAATTCGCGCTAACGAACTTTTGGCTACCGCAAGAAAAGGTGATACTACTTTTATTGAATTGGCCAGAAAACATTCTGAAGGTCCTTCTGCGGCCAATGGTGGCGATTTAGGATATTTTCAAGATGGGGCAATGGTTCCCAAGTTCAACGATTTTGCCTTCGGCAATCCCAAGGGCTCTCTAGGCGTGGTAGAAACCAGATTTGGTTTTCATGTCATCAAAATAGATGACAAGTTAGATATTGTACAAATGGCGCACTTGGCCAGGGAAGTGGCAACCTCAGAAGAAACAAGCAACAAACTTTTTAACGATGCTACCAATTTCGAATTGGATGCTATTGCCACAGATAAGGCTTTTTCCGATTTCGCGAGAGAGAAAGAATATGTGATACGACCCGTTAGCCAAATAAAGGCTATGGATGAAAATCTTCCCGGTTTGGATGCACAACGGGCGATTGTTCAATGGGCGTTCAATCCTGAGACCGAATTAGGTGAGATAAAGCGTTTTAACATTGCTCGAGGCTATGCTGTCGTACAGTTGACAAAACTGTATGAAGAAGGTGTAAAAAGTGTTGAGGATGCCTCTGCAACGGCACTGCCTTTAATTCGAAAGGAGCGCAAGGCGGCACAGATACTAAGTGCTAATCAAGGCAAATCAATGGATGACTTCAGCAAGGATAACAATGTGTCGATATCCAATGCCTCGGCACTGACCGTAAAATCACCTACCATACCCGGGGCTGGCAGCGAACCGGCTGTAGTAGGAACCGCGTTTGCCTTGAGTGAAGGTAGTAGCTCTGGACTTATTGAAGGTGAATCAGGAGTATTTATGTTAACGGTTACCAAAAAACAACCTGCAACCCCTCTTGAGAACTATAGTACTTTTGCCAATTCTTTAAAAAATTCTAGTGCTGGTAAAGTAAATACGGCCGTATATGATGCCTTGAAAAAGAATGCCGAAATCGAGGATAAGCGAAAGACGTTCTACTAGTTTAGAAGATTTACAAAATCATTTTGGAAAAGGGTATAACGGTGTTGTACCCTTTTTCAGTGAAGTAATGCGATGTCTTGCTGTCACCTGTTGCCAAAATAAAATCCCCGCCCCAGGCACCAAGACTTTTAATACTACCGGGGTAGTCCGAAAAAAGTTCCGATTTCACAGGTACCAGATTTAGGTTTTCGGCAATAAGCCTTTCATGAGTGTCGAGCAAGACCTCGAATTCAGATAGATTGCTGCAGACCTGTATTTCACGTGTAATTTCGGAAATATTGTCTATCAAAATAGACTTGTCAAATTGTTGGTTACGGTATTGTGCGATGCCCTCTCGACTATTTTGCTTTTTATTCAGATGAACAAAAAACAGTTGGTCCCTAAAATTCGGATCGAACGTTATAGTTTCGAAAATGGGTTCCCCAGCATTTAAGTGATACAATATGGGTGAATCGCACTGCGCACAGGCTATATCATAACCACTGCCGGAAAAGGCGTTTCTTAATAACTGAAACGGATTTACGTTGGCCCATTGTGCAATATTGTTGATCAGGGTAGAGGAAGATCCCAAACCCCAACTGCGATCAAACCCCAAGCGTGAAACCACAGAATACCCCTGGGTGCCATATAAAAAATCGTGATTCAACTTCGTGGCCTGTCTTAGAATTTTTTGAAGCGTCCTGGCCGTCTCTAGGTCTGAAGATTGATTAATTTCAAGGCTATAGGCGTCAAGTTCGGCATCAAACCATACCTGATCATCAACCGAGATACTCTTCCATAAGATTTTTGGGCCCTCTGCCATCTCGACCTGTAAAGATTGTCCAAAAGAAGTGGGTATGGCAAGGCCAACGGCGCCATCAAGAATTACATATTCCCCTGATAGCAATAGTTTGCCGTTGCTATAAAATTCTTGCATTATTGGTTCTTTAGATTCTCAAATGCGGCTACCACAGCACTATGGGTGACCGTATTCTTTTTGAAATGATTCACCAATTCTAATTTTTCAGATGCTGTTGCACCCAATTGATTTAGAATGTTGAGCAGATGCATTTTCATATGACCTTCTTGAATGCCGGTCGTTACCAAAGAACTGACGGCCCCAAAATTTTGTGCCAATCCGGCCACGGCAACGATTTGCATCAATTCAGCTGCGGAAGGTTTGCCTAAAATTTCTAAGGCTACTTTTACCAATGGGTGCAAACTTGTTAAGCCACCAACGGTACCCAAGGCGAGTGGTATTTCAATCCAAAATGAAAAGATACCGTCATCTATTGAGGCATGCGTTAGGCTAGAATAGGTGCCCTCGCGTGCAGCATAGGCATGAATACATGCCTCCACAGCCCTGAAATCATTTCCAGTGGCGAGTACCACGGCATCTATACCGTTCATGATTCCCTTATTATGGGTAACGGCCCTATAGGGTTCTGCCTTTGCTATGGCAATGGCGCGAACTATTTTTTGAGCGAATTCTTCTGAAGAAATCGAGGTTTTGTTCGTTAATTCAGTAACTGGGCAACTTACCTCGGCGCGCACCAAACAGTTAGGCACATAGTTAGAGAGAATGCTCATGACT
>CALIJE010000150.1 GCA_938017825.1 uncultured Flavobacteriaceae bacterium | reverse complement strand
CCTATGTGGCCCCAGGAAAGTTCAATAGCAGACCACAATTGCATAAAATCTCAATTCCCGCCTATGTCAGAAAGAATTTAGGTGTTTTGGGTTTCGAGAGTTTGACTCCTTTAGGCAACGAAAGGTATTTGATAGGAATTTCCAATGGATACCTAACTGTGGATTTAAAGAAAATAAGTCTGAACGAATATACCGTCGGTATTAATTCAATTTCTAGAAAAGCTAAAAACAGCGATATTGAAAAATTACCCCAAGATAGTGCCACCACATTTGAATTTGCCCAGAACAATCTTTTCTTTTCGTATAACGTACCACAATTTGACAAGTACACGGAAGTAAACTACCAATATCAATTGGAGGGGATCTATGATAGTTGGAGCGAATGGGATAGTTCGCCAAATGCATCATTCGAAAACTTACCTCATGGTAGTTATATATTCAATGTTAGGGCAAGGGTCGGAAATGCACTTACCTCAAATACTGCATCCTACGAATTTAAGATCAATAGGCCATGGTATTTGTCTAATTTGGCGATACTTTTCTATGTGCTGAGCTTGCTCCTGCTTGCCGTTTTAGTACATAAACTATATAAGAACTACTATCGCAGGCAACGCGAACAATTGGTGCGTGATAACAAGAAAAAGCTAAAGCGCAAAAAGTTGAAGGCACAGAAGAAAATTGTACAGATCAACAATGAAAAGCTCAGGGAAGAGGTAGATAGCAAGAATAGGGAGCTGGCCATCTCTACAATGAGTATAATTAAGAAGAACGAATTTTTGAATGCCATTAAAGATCAGCTGAAGGGAAGTGCTGATAGCCCTCAAATAAAATCGGTTATTCGTACAATTGATCGAAACATCAATAATTCTGACGACTGGAAGTTCTTTGAGGATGCCTTTAACAATGCGGACAAAGATTTTCTTAAAAAGGTAAAACAGCAGCATCCTGAACTTACGGCGAACGATTTGCGACTATGTGCATACTTAAGGCTTAATTTGTCGTCAAAGGAAATTGCTCCTTTGCTTAATATCTCTGTTCGCAGTGTTGAGGTAAAAAGATATCGTCTGAGAAAAAAGATGAGCTTGTCTCACAAGGATGGCTTGGTCAACTATATAATGGAAATATAGGTTTTCGTCCTGCAACACAACATTACCACAACATTACCCATACAATTCATTAATTGACCCGCTAAGAAGCTGATTGTCCGTATGTTGACAACAAGCCTGTTAAAGCCTTCATATATTGACGATTTCAGAATTTTTTGCACCTTTTTTGATGCTGTATGTTTTTTGTATAGGCAATTTTTATCAATTCCTTAATACAACACCTTAACTTGCAATCACTGAACTGAACTTCTTGTATTGGTTCTTCTTTAACTACTAAAACGAATTCTCAAACTAATTCTAAATAATACTATGAAAAACTTGAAGTATCTATTCGTAACACTTTTGGTCATTCTCGTCGGTTGTGATGGAGATGACCTAGACATTCCTGTGGCGGTAACGCCATCGAACCTCTCAGTATCTTCAGCCTCGGGTGCTGCCAACTCAGGCATGGTAACATTTACCGCTTCAGCTACTGACGCTAATTACTATCATTTTGATTTTGGAGATGGTTCAACTGGTCTTACAACTACTGGTATGATAACCAAAACCTATGAAATGATAGGTGATAATACCTATACCGTCGTGGTTACGGCTGGTGGTGGTGAAGGGAAAACAATTTCAGAAACCATTCAGGTATCTGTTTCAATTGGTTTTTCCGATCCAGAGACCGTAGCTTTTCTGACTAGTGGCGCATCTAAAACATGGTATTTGGCGGCCGATGTACCCGGACATTTGGGCCTAGGACCTGCTCGTGAAGGTATTGATGGTGATTGGTGGTATCCAAAATGGTATGCCGCAGCTGCGTTTGAAAAGTGCGGAAGTGCAGAATCTGATTGCTTGTGCGACGACGAATTAACGTTTACAACCGATGGCAATGGAGGACTTACATACTCTTTGGACAATAAAGGACAAACATATTTCAATTTTGAACATGCCGGGGTTGCAGGTGGTGGCGGAGATGTTGATTTATGCTATGATTTTGATACTACCGGTGATAGAGCGGTAACCCTTTCTTCTGTTTCTGGGAATGTTCCTGAAGGTGAAACAACCGGTGTACAGATGGTTATCGCAGATGGTGGTTTCATGGGTTACTATGTGGGTTCATCAACGTATGAGATTTTGTCGCTTAGTGATGACCAACTCGTAGTACGAACATACGATACGATAAATGACCAGTTGGCTTGGTATCATACGTTTTCATCAACTCCCGCTACGCCTCCAACGCCAGGTGGTGGTGGGGAACCAACGGCGGCCGCTCCAGCACCTACGGCTGCAGAAGCAGATGTGATATCTATGTTTAGCAATGCGTATACCGATGTTCCTGTTGATACTTGGAGAACCGATTGGTCAGATGCTACCTTAGAGGATGTCATGGTGGCTGGTGATGATGTGAAAAAGTACAGTGCTTTGAGCTTCGTTGGTATTGAAACGGTGACCAACCAACTTGATATTTCTGCCATGACACACTTCCATACCGATATTTGGACGGCCGATGCAACAGAATTCAAGGTAAAACTTGTCGATTTTGGTGCTGATGGTGCTTTC
>CALIJE010000149.1 GCA_938017825.1 uncultured Flavobacteriaceae bacterium | reverse complement strand
GCGAATATCAAATTATCTCCTTTTCTTAATTGGTCCTCATAGTCGTGCAGCAATAGGGGAAGCGTCGCTGAGGTGGTATTGCCATAGCGTTGTATGTTCATCAACACCTTATCATCGCTAATGCCCATGCGGTTCGCCGTGGCATCTATAATTCGCTTATTGGCCTGGTGTGGCACCAAATAAGAAACATCGGTGTCGGTAAGGTCGTTACGCTGCATTATTTTTTCTGCCACATCGGCCATATTTGAAACCGCAAACTTGAAAACCGAACGGCCATCCTGAAAAATATAATGCTGACGCGCTTCAACTGTTTCGATAGAAGCCGGCAAAATGGACCCCCCAGCTGGCATGCCGAGAAATTTTCGTCCATTACCATCTGATCTTAGGTACTCGTCTTGTAAACCGAGGCCTTCTGTACTCGGTTCAAATAGTGCTGCCCCTGCCCCATCTCCAAAAATGATACATGTAGTACGATCGGTATAGTCAAGAATTGAGGACATTTTATCCGCTCCTATCAAAAGGACCTTCTTGTACCTCCCTGATTCGATATAACTTGCAACGGTTGACATTCCGTATAAAAAGCTAGAACAGGCGGCAAGTAAATCATAGGCAAAAGCATTGGTAGCACCGATTTCAGAAGCAACGAATGCAGCCGTTGAGGCGACCATACTATCTGGAGTCGCTGTGGCGACAATTACCAGGTCTATTTCTTTTGGGTCTAGGCTTGTTTTTTGGAGCAAGTTTTCGGCTGCCTTAATGGCCAAATAGGAAGCGCCCTCTCCTTCTTCCGGTTTCAATATTCTTCGCTCCTTTATGCCTGTTCGGGTAGTTATCCACTCGTCATTGGTATCGACCATTTCCTCTAACATTTTATTCGTCATAACGAAGTTAGGAACATACCCTCCTACGGCGGTAATGGCTGCGGTTATTTTACCCATGCTGTAAATCGCTTTTTGTCAAAAACATGCAAAAATGGCACAAAATTGTTGAAAATTAGACAATTTTTAGAACTTTTTGCCCAAAAACGGCCTTTATTAGACTTTTGCTTTTATTGTCAGATCCGAAAAATCAAAGACGACCTCATAAAAAAACTCCCAGCCAAGAGGAGGGAGTTTTATATTGTTTTGAAAGCGAAGACTTTAGGCCTCTGTCTCGGTCTTATCGATCAATACCTGTCCTTTATAATAAAGCTTACCTTCATGCCAGTGTGCCCTATGAAACAAATGCATTTCGCCTGTAGTTGGGTCGGTAGCCAAAGTAGGTGCTACTGCTTTATAATGGGTTCTTCTTTTATCCCTTCTGGTTCTCGATATTTTTCTCTTAGGATGTGCCATTGCAATCTTATTTATCCGTTATTAACTTCTTTAATGCATCCCATCTGGGATCGTTGTTTTCTGTATTGTCTTTAACCTCTTTTGGTCTGAGGGCGTCTAATCGGTCCAATGCATCTGACTTTAATGTGCCATCTGCGATTCCTGGGTGTACCCTCTTTTGAGGAACGGCCAACACAAGCATTTCGTAAATGTACTGTGCCACATTTATTTTGTACTCCCCATGAGGAAGAATCAAAATCTCATCATCCTCATCATTATAGACATCACCGAATTTTACTACCAGCTCCATTGCTGATTTTACGGTTTGGTCAAAAGGCTCTCCTGTAAGGTCACATAAGACATTTACAGCGCCGTTGGCCTTAAAATCAAGCTCCAACATCGTACTGGTCTTGTTCATGACCACGACCACATTAATGTCGGTGGCATTGAACTCCTCATATTCAAAAGACTCAAAGAACGTATTCTCGATTTGATAGATAAACTCGTGCTTTCCTTCCTTCAATCCTGAAAAAGGAATGCTGTATTCCTTGTGTTTCATCCTTTCTTACACTAATTCAATCAAATGCCCATCTAAAAGACGGGCTGCAAAGATACTATTATTTTGATAATGGGCAATCTGAGCAGCTAGAAAAAGTTCACTGTGTTTCTTGTGGAATTACCTTCTCACCTTTTGCTTCTGCAGCGGGTTTTCCGTCAACTCCTTATACTCCGTTCGGTTCTTTACAATTTGAATGGCAGAGAACACAGCTTCCTTAAAAGATGTGTGGTCTGCCTCCCCCTTCCCGGCTATCTCATATGCTGTACCATGGTCTGGTGAAGTGCGCACTTTTCTCAAGCCGGCGGTATAGTTCACGCCCTTGCCAAAAGCCAATGTTTTGAAAGGAATAAGGCCTTGATCATGATAGGCCGCCAAAATCGCATCGAATTTCTTGTAACCGTCCGAACCAAAAAAGCTATCCGCAGCGTATGGTCCAAAGACCAAATGCCCTGCATCCGACATCTCCTTAATAACCGGCTTCAATACTTCCTCGTCCTCTTTCCCGATCACACCATTATCACCACTATGCGGATTAATCCCCAAAAGCGCGATTTTAGGTCGGCGTACACCAAAATCCATTGTTAAAGATTTTTCAATGGTGCGTACTTTCGTGCGAATCAATATAGGGTTTATGGCTGCAGGTGCATCCTTTACGGCCACGTGGTCGGTTAGTAAGCCAATTCTAAGGTCATCGCTTACCATGAACATAAGACTTTCACCCTCTAATTCCTGAGCTAGGAAATCGGTATGGCCAGGGAATTTAAATTCCTCAGATTGAATGTTGTTTTTATTGATCGGAGCGGTTACCAAAGCATCGATCTCGTCATTTTTTAGTGCCTCCACAGCCGCTTTCAATGATGCGATAGAAAATTTACCCGCCTGATCGGTGGCCTCCCCATAGTTTAATTCAGGAATTTCTTTCCAGACATTTATGACATTGATTTTACCATCCAATGCCTTCGAACATTCTTGGATGCCGTTGTAGTTGACATTAATGTTCAAAGCGTTTTTTTGAGCCGAAATAGTTTTGTTCGATGCGAAAATAATTGGGGTGCAGAAATCTAGCATTCGTGAATCGGCAAAGGTTTTTAGTACCACCTCACAGCCAATGCCATTGAGGTCACCAATAGAAATACCCACCTTTATTTTTCCATTTTCGCCCATGTTATTCTGTACCTTTGTAATCTACAAAACTACTTAATTAAAACGGATAATGTTTACGGGAATAATCGAAACCTTGGGCGTAGTAAAGGAACTAACGATGGAAGGCGGAAACCTTCATCTGAATATTCGCACCCCATTGGCAAACCAATTGAAGATTGACCAGAGCGTAGCGCATAATGGGGTATGCTTAACAGTAGTGTCTGTGGCCGAGGAAGATTATACCGTAACGGCCATAGACGAAACTTTGCAAAAAACAAGTCTGGGTTTTCTTAAGGTGGGCGATATGGTTAACCTAGAACGAGCAATGATTCTCGGCAGTCGTTTAGACGGTCATATAGTGCAGGGCCATGTTGATCAAACCGGTATATGTACTGGGGTAGACGAAAAAGATGGAAGTTGGATTTTCTCCTTTGAATATGACGCTTCTCTTGGAAACCCCACTATTGAAAAAGGCTCGATAACCATAGACGGAACTAGTCTTACCGTTGTGCGTTCCGGGACGAATAGCTTTAGTGTTGCCATCATTCCTTATACTCATGAGCACACGCGTTTTAATTCGTATACAGTGGGTTCAATCGTTAACCTTGAGTTTGATGTGATAGGAAAGTATGTGGCAAAACTAATGTCACGTTCCTAGATCAAACTTTGATAAAGATTTTTCGTTGATAGAGCAGATAGGCAAGCAAAATATAAAAGGCCACTACTGTTAAACCATATAGTAAGGAAGATAGCTGCATTGACATGAAATCATGCAGGTACACCGTATTAAAAAGCCATCCGTGAAGCGAGGTGTCCCCTACTTTAATCAATCCCATTAGTTTGCTGATGAAACTCGAAAGAAAATACAAGATGATGGCGTTGGCTCCAGCGTACCGAAACACGCTTCCAAATTTGACCCCCTTGGTATCCGTAAGGTAATAGATCAGCGCGAGAATCAAGTTTGCCCATCCCGCCGTAACCAGAACGAAGCTACTCGTCCATAGCGCCTTATTAATTGGAAAGAATAGGTCCCAAATGTGACCAATTAAGAGTAAAGAGCCGCCAATACCCATTAAAATGGTAGCTTTTTTTTCTTGTTTAGAAGTAAGAACCAAGCCGGTAAAAATACCGAGCAAGGAACTGACAATTGACGGAATGGTGCTCAATAGGCCTTCCGGATCATAGTCGGGCTTGTAATTGTGACTTCCGAAAACTTTGACGTCAAGCCAATTGGCCAGGTTGTTTGGTGCTCGTTCTAAGGTCGAAACTGCTCCTTCAACCGGAATCACGGTCATCAATAGCCAATAGCCTATCAAGAGGAAGACGGCTATCCCGATCAAGGTCTTCCAATTAAACTTCAAGAACATTATCGAAGCAAAAAAGAATACGACCCCGATTCGTTGTAATACTCCTGGAAAACGAATGTCCGTAAAGTCTTTGAAAAATGGAACGCTGATGGTAAATGCTCCCAGAAAAAGTCCGAGACCAATCAGTTTTAAGGCGCGAACAGTAATCTTTTTAAAGGCTCCTGAATTGCTGGGTTTATTTCGATAAGAAAATACAATCGAGGTACCCACGATAAACAGAAAGAAAGGAAATACCAAATCTGTTGGGGTATATCCGTGCCATTGGGCATGTAACAAAGGTGGGTAGACCGCGGACCATGTTCCTGGGGTATTGACCAGAATCATCAAGACTATGGTCATCCCACGAAATATATCTACCGACAATATTCGATTTTGCATCTTATAAAATATTAGCTTTAATCTTATTCCATGCCTTTAGCAATAGAACGCCTGAAATCAATGCCACCGCTGTCATTACCAATCCCCAGGTGGTGTCTCCATAAATCCAATATCCAGTGGCGAACATAATAGAATAGATGAGAATACATCCTAAAATCATGGCGGTAATCCCTGAAGGCACACTCCATTTTTCATTCGTTTTAACTATCTCCACGGCATCGTTCTTTGCACTGGCAACTACCTTAGACCAGCCTGGACCACCTGGTTGTATTTTTCGATAGAAAGCACGCAAGGTCTCATCAGATTCTGGACGGGTCATAAGTGTAACCCCCATCCAAATAGCAGTAGTAACCAATACTACGAAAGGATAATTCATCCATCCAGGAAAAACACCCGTTTCAGGAGCGAACAAAAAGTCGCCCAAATCGGTCTTCACCAAAAGAATGGACAAGATTCCAGAAACGAACATGGCTGTTATTTCGCTCCATGCATTTATGCGCCACCAAAACCATCTTAAGATAAATACCAAGCCTGTACCGGCTCCAAAAGTGACCAGCAAATCGAATACCTCAAAGGCATTTTGTAAGGTTAGCGCTAAAAGGGCGCTCAGTACCATCAAAACCACTGTGGAAATTCTACCTACCGCTACCATCTGTTTTTCAGTGGCATTAGGATTTATCTGCTGCTTGTAAAAATCAAAGACTATATAAGATGACCCCCAATTCAATTGGGTAGAAATAGTACTCATATAAGCTGCTACCAAAGAGGCCAACACTACCCCTAACAAACCGCTGGGGAGTTTAGTCAACATTGCCGAATACGCCAGATCATGGCCCAACTTGCCCTCCTCTACATTTGGAAACGCCTCAGCTATGCTTGCAATATCAGGGTAGACTACCAAAGAGGCCAAAGCAACCAAAATCCAAGGCCATGGGCGCAAGGCATAGTGCATTATATTGAAAAAGAAAGTAGCTCCAATGGCGTGATTCTCATCTTTCGCCGCCAACATGCGCTGTGCGATATATCCCCCACCGCCGGGTTCGGCCCCTGGATACCAAGAGCTCCACCATTGCACGGCAATGGGTATGATAAAAAGGGTAATCAGTACTTCTTTGTCGTCAAAATCTGGCAGAATATTCAATTTGCCCGCCACATTTTCATTGGCCAATAGTGCATCTATTCCACCAACTTCAGGAATATTCACCAAGTAATATGCCGCTCCGACCGCACCGGCCATTGCAACAAAAAACAATAAGAAATCAGTATAAACGACCCCTTTAAAACCACCCAAAGCACTAAAAATTACTGTAATCAAGCCAGCACCGACAACGGTTTCCCACGGCTCTAAGCCCAACATAATGCCCCCGATTTTTATCGCGGCCAACGTAACGGAGGCCATGGTGATAATATTGAACAAGGCTCCTAGGTAAACGGCACGGAATTTTCTTAAGAAACTAGCGGGTTTGCCACCGTAACGCATTTCATAAAATTCAAGATCAGTATTTACGTTCGATTTACGCCATAATTTGGCATATACAAATACCGTTAGCATTCCCGTTAATAAAAAGCACCACCAGACCCAGTTTCCAGAGACGCCATTT